>CAYSNA010000285.1:0-7195 GCA_964432185.1 uncultured Cytophagia bacterium | reverse complement strand
CTGCGCCAGGTCGAGCGATTTTTTCTGGATGGCCATTTCTTTACTGCTGAGATAGAGCGCCCAATAACTTTTCTCAATATTCGCCACCACATTTTCGGCGACGCCCTTGAGCTCATAGTTCGACATGTCGACGTCCAGGCGCGCCTGACGAAGGGCCGCCAGATTGGCTTTGGCGCCAAAGCCGCGCAACAGCGATTGCGTGATGGTCACGTCAAAGCCGCCGGTGAACTGGTTTGTGTATATGTTTGACTCGGAACCGGTAATGCCAACGCCTGCGGTGATCGTCGTACCGGTCGGCAATTTTTCGACAACATCAACCGAATAATCAAAACGGTCATCGTACAGATCGACGGGAATCCGCTGTGTACCCAGCCGCCGCAACGACTTGACGCGGCTGCGTTGCCCGGTCGCGCGCAGTGTGGGATCAAACTCGGAACGTAATTCATCGGCCTCCGTCTCAACGATGTCGGGCGTCAACCGCTCGATGGTCACCGTCGGATTATTTTCCAGCCCATACAAGACAGCATCGCGCAATGCCACATAAAGCGTGTCAGGCGCCGAGCCTTCCG
The DNA here is from genome assembly GCA_964432185.1 of uncultured Cytophagia bacterium. Lineage (GTDB taxonomy): Bacteria > Zhuqueibacterota > Zhuqueibacteria > Residuimicrobiales > Krinioviventaceae > Kriniovivens. The sequence goes on along the minus strand of CAYSNA010000285.1, from coordinate 6,626 downwards.
CCATTGTTTTGGGGATGGAAAAACTCTCCTGCGCTTTCAGCGATGCTGAAAAAAACGCCAAAAGAGAAAGCAGATAGACTGCCGCTAAACGTCGATAGTTTTGTTGTTTTCGAAAAATAGTCTTCGGAATCACGATGACACCCTGGTCCTTTTGAATTTGATCTTTTGCTCAAAAATCGAATAGATCACCGGAATGAGCACGAGCGTAATCAACGTTGAGCTGAGCAATCCGCCGATAACCACGCGCGCCAGCGGCGCCTGCGTTTCGCCTCCTTCTCCCAGGCCGAAGGATAATGGCAACAAGCCCAGCACTGTTGTCAACGTCGTCATTAAAATCGGGCGCAAACGGCGCGAACCGGCAATCCGAATGGCATCATAAATCGGCATATCTTCTTTGCGCCGCAACTGGTTGGTATAATCCACCAACAAAATGGCATTGTTGACGACGATGCCCGCCAGCATAATGCAGCCGATGAACGCCTGCATGCTGAAAATGGTTTTGGTGAGAATCATGGTGAGCACAACGCCGATGAGCCCCATCGGAATGGAGAACAACACCACGAGCGGATCGCGGAATGACTCGAATTGGCCGGCCATCACCATATAGACTAAAAAGATGGCGAGGATGAGGCCGAGCATCAGCTCCTTGAAGGCTTTTTGCTGCTCTTCATAATCGCCGCCAAACAGGATGGCGAAATCTTTTGGCACCGGCACGGCGCGCAGGTCGCGGCGAATGTCGTTGATGACCGAGCCCATATCGCGGCCGGTAAAATTCGCCTCAATGGTGATGATGCGTTCCTGATCCTTGCGCTCAATTCGCACCGGTCCTTCCTGGCGAACAGCTTGAACGACATTGCGCAGGATCACCGGTTCGCCGCGGTTGTTGATCACGGTCAAATCCAGTAACTCTTCCAGATTCATGCGATCCTCTTCGCTCAGTCGCACCAAAATTCGGTACTGCTTGCCGCCTTCGCGAAAATAGGACGCGAACGTACCACCGACCGCGGTTTGCAGCGCATCGCCAATGCGAGACACACCAAGTCCCAGGTCCGCCGCTTTTTGCCGGTCAATGCGAATAAGTTGTTCGGGGCTGCCTTCCTCGCGGCTGATTTTAGTATCCGTAATGCCGGGCACATTTTGGATGAGTTGATCAACCCGCTGCGCCAGCTCGTGCGCTGTTTCAAGATCGTAGCCGCGAATTTCAACTTCAATACTGTTCGATGATGATGTTCCCATCCGCAGCAGAAACAGGCCCTGACCGGCGCGCGTTCGGATGGTCACACCCGGCAGGCCGCTCAATTGTCGTCGCAGATCATTGGCGATCTCTTCACTGCTGCATCGCCGTTCCGCCCGCGGCACCAGCGTGGCGCGAATTTCAGCGGTGTGCCCACCGCTGGAACGAAAACCGCCGCCACCGGCGCTGGTATATACGGAAACCGCTTCCAGCACATTGTCGTTGACAATTTTTTCAACGGCCATCGCTGTCTGGTTCACCAGTTCCAGCCGCGTACCAACCGCCATCTCCAGATCGACACGAACTTCGCCTTCGTCGGCTGACGGCATCAATTCAACGCCAATAAATCGAACCAGAATAATCGATATAACAAACAGGATGGACGCCGAGAGCAGAACCGTTTTTTTGTGCCCGAGCGCCCATTCCAAAATGTTTGAATAGCGTTTTTCGATTTGAATAAAACTCGATTCGCTATAGGCATAAATTTTGTGCAGCCAGCTTTCGCCTTTGGTGTGTTCGGCTGGCTGATATCGCAAAAATTTTGACGACAGCATGGGGATGAGCGTCAACGCCACGACGAGCGAACAGAGCAACGAAAAGCTGACGACGTAGGCCATCTGCTGAAACATGATGCCGGACATCCCGCGGATGAACACCACCGGGAAAAACACCACCAGCGTCGTCAGCGTGCTGGCGATGATCGCCGAGCCGACTTCGGACGAGCCGGTCAGCGCGCTTTCCATGGGCGTCTGGCCGGACTCGCGGTGCCGATAAATATTCTCCAAAACCACGATCGCGCTGTCCACCAGCATGCCAATGCCCAGGGCGATGCCGCCAAAGGTGATGATATTCAGCGTAAAACCGCCAAAATACATCAAACCAAACGTGGCGACGATAGAGATGGGAATGGCCGTTGCAATGATGGCCGTGCTTGACAGGTTGCGTAAAAACAGAAATAAAATCAGGATGGCCAGGAGACCGCCAAGCATGGTGGACTTGCCAACGTTGTTAATGGATTGTTTAATATACGTCGACGTGTCGATGATCGGTACGATTTGAATTTGCGGAATGTCTCGGTTGATTCGCTCGATCTCGGCCTTGACGCCCTCGGCGACGTTCACCGTATTGGCGCCGGATTGTTTGTTGATGGAAATGCGCAGCGCCGATTTGTTATTGATGCGCACGTGCTGGCGAATTTCTTCCCAGGAATCTTCGACGTTAGCCACATCCTGGATTCTGATCGGCACGCCGTTTCGCGATGTGATGACCGTGTTGCGAATTTCATCCAGACTGCTATACTCACCCTGCGTTCGTACCAGGACTTCAAAATTACCGCGGTCGTACAATCCTGCGGGCACGTTGCGGTTTTCGCTGCGCAGGGCCGACAGAATGGCGTCGGTCGAAATGCCGAGCGCTTTTAATTGCGCGGACTTGAGATCGACATGAATTTCGCGATACAGACCGCCGCGGATGTCGATTGCCGCCACGCCGGGAACGCGCTCAATGCGATATTTAATCTGATCCTCGACGAGCTGACGCAAATCCAGTGGATTTAGGTTGCTCGAAATACCGAGGAATAAAATTGGAAAAGCGGACAAGTCAAACTTGCGGATCATCGGCCGGGTGATATCCTCCGGTAAACGGCCGAGCACGCGATCAATGCGGTCGCGAATGTCATTCGCCGCCACATCCAGGTCCGTGCCCCAATTGAACAGTACGCGCACTGAACTGCGGCCTTCGGTCGATGTGGAGGTGATTTCCTCAACACCCTGCACGGCCGAGAGCGCTTCCTCAATGGGGCGCGACACCGATTCTTCCATTTCCTGCGGCCCGACATTGCCGTACTCGGTACTGACCGAGATGGTCGGGTAGGTGACTTCCGGCATCAGATCGATGGACAAGCGACTGAGCGATACTAATCCGAGTGTGATGATAATGAGAAAAACGATCGTCGTCAGAATTGGACGATGCACAGGTCCTTTGGCAAAGTTCATGGCCGTTTCCCCCTGGACTGTTCGTCAGGTTTGGCGTTCGGTGCTTTGGGCAGCAGCACCGGGCTGCCTTCATCCAAAAGATGGTGGCCGAGCGTGATGATCAGGCCATTGAGTTGCGGGGACAAAATTTCAACAGTGTTTGCTGTGGAAATGCCGACGTTCACCGGAATATAGTGCGCAATGGCGTCGGCGGCGTCAACAACAAAAACGCCGGATTCGCCGCTGCGATTCACCAGGGCTGTAGCCGGAATAATTTGTGTTGTGTCTTTTTCCGCAATGCGAACATAAACGCGCGCAAACATCCCGGGCTTGAGTAAAAAGCCCTTGTTCTCAACTTCGACTTCCATTTGCGCCACGCGCGATGTTTCCTGTAACATTGGCGCGATGCGCGATACGCTGCCGAAAAATTGCTTATCCGGAAAGGCATCCACCGTAACAACGACGTGCTGTTCGTTCTGGATGCGGCCGTAATCCCGCTCGATGATCGTCGTGCGCACTATGACCGAATCAATGCCGATGATTGAGACCACCGGAGAATTGGGCGCCAGTAATGCGCCTTCATCGACAAAACGCTCGCCGATAAATCCCGGCTCCGAGGCAGTCAATTGCGTGTAGCTGAGGCGGATTTGGGCCGACTTGAGCGACGCCTGCCGCTGTTCAACTTGCGCTTGCGCCAACTCGTATCGCGATTGTTGCGCGGTAAAATTGGTCACCGCGGCATCCAGCTCCGCCGAAGATGCGATGCCTTTTTCCTGCAGCGACTCGACGCGTGCTTTCTCCTGGCTTGCCAGCTCGAATTGACTGCGCGCTTCGGCCAGTGACGCTTCGGCAATTTTCAAATTGGCCTCGGCCTCGCGGACGGCTTGCTGATACTCGGCGTCGTCTATTCTGGCAATGGTCTCACCCGTCCTGACCCAATCGCCAATGCGTTTGCTGATGCCGATGATACGCCCGGAAACTTTCGGCGCCAAAATGTATTGATAACGCGGATACACCGAGCCGGTATATTCGCGCACGTCCTGAATGGGACCAAAACGAACGGTATCCACTTCAACAGCCACAGCGGGGCGCATCGGACGGGAGCGCTCAGTGTCGCCGCTAAAGATGAGCGCATAAATCCGCCACACCAAAAAGGCAGCGAACACGATGACCAATCCAATTATAATCTTTTTTTTCATGCCAAAATCCTGAATTCATCACGACAGCCGGACGCGAGGGAGTCGGTCCGTAATTGTTAATTATCTGGCCTAAAAGGAAGGATGATTTAAGTGGAATATGTGCGCCTGCCGACGTCTTTTTAGGAACGAGTTGGAATCACTACAGGCCGCAACGATTCCAAAGTTTTCAAAGCGAAATATAGTACAAATATCCAGATTTCAAGCTAAAAATGTAAGCATGACAGTGATCGAGACAATTGTTTACACAGCGAGGCGATCGACAACGCGTCGTTCCATCACCAAAAAACAGCTTATTGGACTGTTTTGCCGAATAGACGTTTTAGCAGGAGAAATGTTCGCGTACGGCTGGTTTTTAGAAAAAATAATTACGCGCGGCCCGGACACTTTATGAGCGCTGGAGAAGGTGAACAATCATCGAACAAGGAGTTGTTTCCCACATATTTCTCGACTGGCTTGACCGAAAAAAGAAACAATCATATTGTAAAAATTGTGGGGATGCAGGCGCCATTCATTCGGCGCGGCAAATTACCATTAATCATCATCTCGCAACGGCACAATAATTTTAAAGACCACGGGAAAATGGTCCGAATAGTACTGTTTGAAAGTATTGTGATCATACGGATCGCCGGGATATGGATCCGATGACGTCCAATAGGATCGCATCGCGTCAACCAGGTTGATAACCTCGAGATCAAAATGGGTGTCGATTTCCGTCGTATGGGTGGTATTATACATGACATGATCGTACGGCTCACCCTTGGACGGATTAATTGAGAGCGAGTTGGTTAAACGACATTCATCATTCAACGACAAAAAGCCGGTTGGCGTAACGGCCGCCAATTCTTCGGCATCGTAAATATTCATATCGCCCAAAATGATAAAATCTTTTTCGACATCATCGTTGGTTTCAATCCAGTTGCCGATGGTCGCGAGTTCATGCGCGCGGCGTTCGCGTTCATCCGGCGCGTCGCCCGGCTGCAGATGCACCGAGATGAGCACAAAATCAACGGCGCCATTGGCCGAGCGAAACGGAAAGGCGTATGGCACGCGCTCGTAATCCGGATGGTTTGAACGATCCTCGGCCAAAAAGCCTGCGGGTAAATCAGTGGCTGTCTGAACCGCCGCCTGTTTATAAAATGTGACGAACCACTCGGTCGCGGTACCGTTTTGGTGAATCTCGTCACCGGTACCCGTGTCTTCCTCCGACAGCAGGTAGGAAAAACCATGCGTTTTCATCGCGTCAAAAAACTCGGCCGATTCCTTGTCGCCTTTATAAGGCTCGCCATTCGGATAGGCTCCTGCATACGGCGGGGCGACCAGCTCTTGCACGACAACAATGTCATAAAATTTCAAAAAATCGGCCAGGGCGCTATCATCTCGCTTTTTAAAGCTGCCGAGGAATTGAATATTAAACGAACAGATCTCCAGCGTATCGGCGGCGCTGATCATGGCTTTATCTTTGATAACGGACGACTGTTGTACGACCTGCGGATTGCAGAACAAAAGCCAGAGCACAGCGACAATGATGATAACAATTAGAGCTATAATGAATAATTTTTTCATGAGGAGCCTCGTTGAATATTGTCGGCTAAATATAGAGAAAAGATTGCTACTGGGCAACAGCTTTGGGGATTAAATTTCTTTCTCAGGAAGGTTCGCAAAATTATCAATGTGATGAATGTCGGACAAGATCAACCCGGTGGACGTGGAAAACTATATTTTCGTACCACTGGTTTGTGAGAATGGGGCGGGCGTGATTCACATTTATCGAGTTGCCAAACCATTCGTGGCCATATTAAAAATAGTCGGCTCGTGAATTTGGCTCGGCGCGGCGTTCATTATACTTTTCTTTTGATGGCATGATCTAAAAATATTAAATGCACACCTTTCCTAACCTGATATTTTCATTGACTTTTTCCCGAAAACAACGTAGTTTCACAGCAACAGGGATAAAGCCCCGTCAGGGCTCCCTGATGATGATTGATTTGGTGCAGTAATGCGACCGGGACATAGAATGATTCACGATGATTTATTAAATCTATTAGAAAGCCGTATTTATCAGGCGCTGAAGAAAATATCTGACTTGCAGCACCGGGTAAGTACATTAATTCACGAAAAAGAAGAATTGGAACGCAAGCTCTCGAGCAAAGATGATCAGATCGCTCAGCTCGAAAGCGAATTAAAAGATGCGGAAAATAGTGCGGATGCACATGTCATTGC
>CAYSNA010000284.1:0-7198 GCA_964432185.1 uncultured Cytophagia bacterium | reverse complement strand
TTGCGGATGTAATGGGCTACCGCCCGAATATTCTCGCGCGCAGCCTGGTACAACGCCGCACCCATATGCTTGGCGTGGTTGTACCCAATTTGCGCATTTCATTTTTCTCGGAAGTCACTCGTGGTATTTATGAGCGTGCTCGAGAACGCGGATACGAAGCCATTATTATGGTGAATGACGAAAATCCGGAAAACGAAGAGCGCAACCTCGAGTTTTTGTCGGCGCTCGGTGTCGACGGCATTTTGATCGATGCGGTGCCGGGCGAACAAAATCGACCCGTGTTTGAGCGCCTGGTTAAACGCGGGATTCCGATTGTCGTGTACGATCGTTTTATCGATGGTATGGAATTCGATTCCGTCACCATTGACGATGAGCAGGCTTGCCGCAACGTGGTCGAATATCTGGTTCAGAACGGACGCAAGAGGATTCTCTTTCAAGGCCCGACGGAAAAATTGTCCGTGGCACGAGGCCGATTTTTGGGCTATAAAAAAGGCCTGCAGGAGTTTGATGTGCCATTTGAGGCGCGGCGTGTGGTGCCGTGCGATTTGAACTCCGAGGATGCCGAGGCCAAAATGCGCAGCGCGATCGACGCGGGCGTCGATTTTGATGCGGTGATTTGCGTTGGCGGTTTGGTTGCCTACGGCGCCGGGCAGGCTATCCTCAAAGCAGGCAAGTCCATGCCGGATGAAATTTTGCTCGCCGAGTTCGGTGATAACGATGTTGTCGCGCGTTTGGGCGTTCCGTATCTGACCGTCTATCAGCATCCATACGACATGGGGTTTGAAGCCGTCGATCTGTTGATCGCTAATCTGGATGATCACGTCCTGAAAGAAACGTTTCAGCATAATATCATTGATACAAAACTGATCTATCATCAAATCGGAATTCGTCGAAATGAAAATTAATCCGCATACAATTCTTGTCCTGCTCAGCGCCGGCTTGCTGTTCACCTGTTCGGAGGACAAAATCACCGGGCCGTCGCGCGATGATTTTCGTTATCCCCTCAAAGCCGGCAATACGTGGCATTACGACCGCCGCTTGACCTTGACCTTCACAATGACATCGGGCGTTCGCCCGCCAGAGGTTGAGCAAGCTGAGGTTCGTGTTGTTGTTGAGGGCGAGGAGCAACTCGCCGATTCGACACCTGCCTTTCGATTGGTGGAACAAACGGAAAGCGGCGATTGGCTCAATAGCGCAATCTATCAAAATAGAGCGGATGGCCTGTACATCGTATCCGGCAGTGATGATCCATCCAGTCTGCCCAAGAATTCGCCGGATTTTTTCGAGATGCGGCTGACTCAACATCCGCCCGCCGATTTTGCTGTCTACGCTCTTTTGGCCTCACCTTTTGTGCTTTTCAATATTGAAAGTGATGACCGTCTTGCCCTAAAATACCCGCTCAAAACCGGAACGGAGTGGATTTATACCGAGAAAAATCGACCGCGCCGCGTCAACAAAAAAGTCATTGGTGAGGCAAACGTGCAAACGGACACCGGCACCTTCAAAACCGTCAAAGTGCAGTGGATCGTCGATTTTAATGGTGATGGCGAGTTTGACGACACGATTGAATATTTTGATTACATCGCCAATGAGGGGCTGGTGAAGCGATCATTTCTGATCAAAAAATTGCCCGTTGTTGATGACGAGGGCGGCAATATTGGCAGTTATAGTTATCATGAAGAAAGTATTTTATCATCTTATAAATTGAACTAACATGTGATCCCGTTCGATCGAAAGGAATGAATCCGCATGACAGAACAACAAGCAAAAATCGGCTTGCAAGCGCTGGAGATGGAATTTGGCGCTGAACGCGTCCGAGCTGCGATAAAAGCCGTAAAGAATTTTAAAATTGAAATTCCCAGTTGGATTTTTGGCCCGTTTGGCGGCGGCCGTTTTGGCGATTATATGCCGCCCGGTGCCGCACGTAATACGGCGGAAAAGCTGGACGATGCCGCCGTCGTGAACAAGCTCACCGGCGCCACGTCGGATGTCGCCATGCACGTGTTATGGGATTTTTCCGAAGACGGTTATGTCGGCTCATATAACATGGCCAAAGATGTGGCCGAGATGGCAGCGGAACGGGAGCTGCGAATTGGTTCCATCAGTCCAACTTATTTTCTGCGCGGTTCATATCGTAATTCCTATGCGGCGGATGAACAATCGACGGCCAAACATTATGTTGATCAAACGGTTTTGGCCGGCAACATTGCCAGAGATTTTGGCGTTGATTTGGTGACGCTGTGGTTCCCGGACGGCTCCAATTATCCCGGCCAGGTAGAGCTGCGACGCCATTACGAAAATATGAAAAACAATCTGGTTGAAACTCGAAAATTGATTGCCGATGACGTGTGGATTCTCGTCGAATATAAAGTTTTTGAACCCGGCACCTACAGCACCACCGTGCCGGATTGGGGAACGGCGTTCGCTCTTGCCAACGCCATGGGCGGCAATACCGGCGTGCTGGTCGATCTCGGCCATCACTTTCACAGCGCCAATATTGAACAGATCGTGGCGCGTCTCGTCGCTGAAAAGAGTCGCAGCGGTTTCCATTTTAATACGCGCTATGCCGCAGATGATGACCATGCGGTTGAGCCGACTCCGGAGATGGCGCGCATTTTTTACGAGCTGGTATCCGGCCGGGTCATTGCCAATGCGGATGAATCGAAGAATTGGGCCTATATGATCGATCAATGCAGCGGCCGCGAAAACCGCATCCATGCCATCATCCACTCGGTGGATACGCTGCAACACTGCCTTGCCAAAGCCATGCTGGTGGATCAGGCGGCGATGATTGACTTGCAGGCAAAGGATGACATCATCCTCGCCAATCGGCTGTTCAACGACGCGCTGCTGTACGCCGATGTTCGCCCAATCGTCGCCACCGCGCGCCTGGAACAGCTTCTTCCCATTGATCCGATTGCCGCATATGTGGAGAGCGGCTATCAGGCAAAGATTGAGAAAGTTCGCATATAACTTTTTTCGTTTCGAGTTTTATCCGAAAACAACTTTTGGCAGAGCTCTCAGGCGTCAGCCAAAAGTTTGATGAATTGAGTTGAGTGCTGATAGCCAAGAGCTTGATCGTGACATCATAAGTATTTTTCCCATAAACTGAAAAGTACATGCCTCACATATTAAACATCACAAGGAGAGATATGGCAGAAGCCCAAACCTTTACGCAAAAGCTCGATGCGCTATACGAGTTTGACCGCGAGCCGGTGACCGAGAGCAAACTGCAAGGCCCGGCCAATTTTATTGGATTGTATGCCGGTGAGCATGTGGCCGGCACCGAGTTCATCATCGGGCCGCTTTTTATCACGCACGGCGTCACGGCCCTCGATATGTTCCTCGGCCTTTTCATCGGCAATTTGCTGGCGGTGTTGAGCTGGGCGTTTGTCTGCGCGCCAATCGCCGTCAACTCACGCCTCAACATGTATTGGCAGGCGCGCAAAATCGCCGGTCCGGGCGTCACCTTCGTTTACAACATTGTCAATGCGCTCATGTTTTGCTTTCTCGCGGGATCGATGATCTCGGTCGCCGCTACAGCCGTTGGCTTGCCGCTCGGCATGCGCATGCCGGCGTTGCAGGACATGTATCCGAACAGCGTCCAATGGGTGGTCGTGGTTTTTCTTGTCGGATCAGTGGTTACGATTCTCGCCATCCTCGGTTTTGAAAAGATTTCCGAATTCGGCAAAGTCGCCGCGCCGTGGATGTTCCTCGTTTTTGTCGCGGCCGCCATTGCGGTGTTGCCCATACTCGGCGTTCACTCTCCGGCTGATTTCTGGACGGTCGCCAATGAAAAAATCTGGACCGGCATCCCGGAAGTTGGCCAATCAAAATTTACCATTTGGCATGTCATCTTTTTCTCCTGGTTCGCCAATTTGGCCATGCATCTCGGCATGGCGGACATGTCCATTTTGCGTTATGCGAAAAAATGGCAGTACGGTTTTTTCAGCGCCTTTGGCATGTATCTCGGCCACTATGTCGCCTGGCTGGCGTCCGGTATTTTGTGCGCCGCGGCGCTCGGCAACATTGCCCCCGGGCCGATCGCTTATCTCGGCGCCGGCGTGGCGGGCGCCATTTGCGTGGTCATCGCCGGATGGACGACGTCGAACCCGACGATCTATCGCGCCGGTCTTGCCCTGCAAACCATCACGCCCAACTGGAGCCGCTGGAAAGTCACTCTCGCCGTTGGTGTTATCACCACCGTCGCGGCCATGTTCCCGGCCTTGATGATGCGACTGCTCGATTTTGTCGCGCTCTACGGTCTGTTGCTCATGCCCATGGGCGCGGTCATCTTTGCGGATTTCTGGCTGCTGCCGCGTCTCGGCTTGCAGCGCAATTTTGCCGAAGCGAAAAAATTGCTGTTTAGCTGGCCGGCCGGATTGGCCTGGCTGGTGACGCTCGTCCTGGCTTTTGCTCTGCCCCTGGAAATTTATTTCAAAGCCCTGCCCGGATGGTTCATTACCGTTTTTATTTTTGTTGGCGCCAGCTATATTGAACAAAAAGTTGTCCACAAAACCGCAGGAGGTGCCGCATGACTCTTCTCTGGAAAGTTCTCTCGCTGATCGGTTTGCTGCTCACTATCGTGCCGGCGCTTTTGGTGTTTGCCGGAACGATGGCCATCGAGTCGCATTACACACTCATGTTCATCGGTACGATTCTCTGGTTCGGCAGCGCGCCGTTTTGGATGCTGAAAAAGAAAACGAATTAAACAAAAAGCCGTGTCCGTTGTGACACGGCTTTTTTTGTAGGTATCCGGTGAATTACACTTTGATTTTTATTGAAATCTATTACGAGTTCATTTTGACCACGAATTTCACCCATTAAGCACGAATTTACCCAAATTGGAAATTTTCTATTTTTTTAATTTGTGTCAATTCGTCAAAATTCGCGTAATTCGTGGTAAAGCTTTGTTGAAAAAGAACATTTGCAAAATTCAATATGTACTTCACCGGATAGATACTTTTTTTGTATCATACCGAATAGCGAGATTTTTATCATTCCAAGCTGAACCGAACGAGACAACTCAAAGTCACAAAAATACACAAGACCACAGAAATAGATGTTTTTTGGTTTTGCTGATTTTATGTTGATTCGATGAAATCAAAAAGACATCTTTTGTACAAGTTTGATAAAATGCTTATCTTCTCCAAATTGAGTTCAAACCAAAGAAAAGCGCCATGACCGCCTATCACATCATTGCCAAAAAACGCGATGGCCAGACATTGACGCCTGATGAGATTGACTATTTCATCAAGGGCTTTTCGCAAGAAAAAATTCCGGACTACCAGATGGCCGCGCTGTTAATGGCGATTTATCTGAACGGCTTTTCCTTTGAAGAAACGGCGGTGTTGACGCGCGTTATGCTCGAATCCGGCATACGCATGAATTTTGCAAAAATTCCGGGCGCCAAAATTGACAAGCACAGCACCGGCGGGGTGGGCGACAAGGTCTCGCTTATTCTGGCGCCGCTGGTCGCGGCTGCCGGCGTCAAGGTGCCGATGATTTCCGGTCGCGGCCTCAGCCACAGCGGCGGCACTCTCGACAAGCTGGAAGCGATTCCCGGATTTCGCACCAATTTGTCAGCAAGCGAATTTTATCGGCAGATTGAAGAGATTGGCGTATCTATGATCGGCCAAACGCAGCATATCTGCCCGGCGGATAAAAAAATGTATGCGCTGCGCGATACAACGGCGACGATCGAGTCGATACCGCTGATCACCGGCAGTATCCTCAGCAAAAAACTGGCGGAAGGGATAAACGGTCTGGTGCTGGATGTCAAGACCGGAACCGGCGCGTTTATGAAAAGCGAACAACAGGCGCGCGCGCTGGCCGAGAGTTTGGTTCAAACCGCCGCGTTGAACGAGTTGCCGACGCGAGCGATCATCACCCGAATGGACGAACCGCTTGGCTATGCCGCCGGCAATTGGCTGGAAACGAAAGAGGCCATCACCTGTTTGCAAGGCCGCGGCCCGCAGGATGTGATGGAGGTGACGCTGGTTTTGAGCGCGCACATGCTGTTGATGGCCGGCATCGCCACATCGGAAGCGGATGCGCTTGGTAAACTGAACGAGTTGATCGACTCCGGCAAAGCCTTCGAGAAATTCGTGCAAATTGTCGAGAAACAGGGCGGCAACATCGCTTACTTGTATGAGCCTGAAAGCTATCCGGTTTCGAAAATTGAAGAAAAAATATATTCACCGGTTTCGGGCACCATCAGCGACATCAACGCATTGACTATCGGCCTTGCCGTTGTTCAGCTCGGTGGCGGCCGTCTGGTGATGGAAGATCAGATCGATTATAAAGCCGGCATCGTCTTGCATGCCAAGGTTGGCGACAGGGCGCAAAAAGGCGATGTTCTGGCTACACTGTACACGGATCGGACCCATCGCGTTGAAGAAATCAGTCGCGCCGTTCAGGATGCGTTTGTCGTGCAGGATAAAAGCTTCGACAAAAAAGCCTTAATTATTGATGTCTTGTTTTAATAAGTAGATACCTCCGGCGGCAACGTGCCATCAAAGTAAAGAATGACGAAACAAACGCCGGTTGAATGATTCAGGAGCATAGCATGAAGTTTATTCCCACCGAAATCCCGGATGTTATTTTAATCGAGCCGCGCGTGTTTGGCGACAATCGCGGCTATTTTATGGAAACCTACAAAGAGCCGCTTTTCGCCGAGCACGGCATCACGCATGCTTTTGTGCAGGATAATATGAGCAGTTCCGTGAAAGGCACGTTGCGGGGATTGCATTATCAGCTCGATCCCCATTCTCAGGGCAAGCTGGTACGCGTGCTCAAAGGTTCAGTTTTTGATGTGGCCGTTGATATCAGAAAAGGATCGCCGACGTTTGGGAAATGGGTTGGCGTCGAGTTGAGCGAAGACAATAAATTATCCCTGTGGATTCCGCCCGGTTTGGCGCACGGATTTTACGTCACATCCGGGATCGCCGAATTCACCTACAAATGCACGGATGTTTACACACCGGACGCCGAACGCGGCATTATCTGGGATGATCCCGATATTGGCATTGAGTGGCCGATTGACGGTGAGGTGTTGTTGTCGGACAAGGATAAAAAAAATCCGCGATTGAACGACGCGGATTATAATTTTGTCTATTAAAGTGTCACATCAAAACCACGCGTGGAGTTACTCTGGTAAAAGTCAACAAAAATTAGTTTGGACATCATATAATGTCCA
>CAYSNA010000283.1:0-7240 GCA_964432185.1 uncultured Cytophagia bacterium | reverse complement strand
GGATATCTGTTTTGCTGGCAGGATCAGAATTGAGGCGAAACAAGAACAGGGGCAGTAAAATCAGCATGAAGATAAAAAAAGCAGCCATTTTTTCATTGTAAATGAATCTCCTCCGGTCTATATTTATGAACATGATAAAAATTCGTCAAGGGAAGAGTGATTATGGGCAGCGTGTCCGTGATGGAACAAAAACACTATGGCATTTGTGATGCGTCGGCAGCCGTGGCGCTTGGGGATTTCTTTATTGCGGCGAATGATGAGGATGATATCCTTCGAGTGTATGCTCGAGATCATTCCGGCGCGGCGACGGTTGAGCTTGACATTTCGAATTATTTTCCCGGTCATAAAAAAGACGAGAAAGATATTGAAGGGGCCAGCACCATCGGGGATGTCACCTACTGGATTACCTCACATGGGCGAGACAACAAGGGGCGGTATGAAAAGTCGCGCTTTTATTTTTTTGCGAATCGGATGTGGTTGGACAACGGAGGCATTGAGCATGAACAATACGGGGAGGCTTATACTCGTCTTCTGGATGATCTGCTTGACGCCGAGTCGTTGCGGGCATTTCATTTTAAAGAGGCCATGACATTGGCACCGAAAGAAAGCGGTGGTTTTAATATTGAAGGGCTGACCCGGACCGCAGATAACAGTCTAATGATCGGCTTGCGCAATCCAATCATAAACGGCAGGGCTGTTTTATTGACCATTAAAAATCCGCAGGATGTGATACTGCATGGCCGGCGCTGCGCCATATCCGAGCCGATCCTTTTGGATTTACACGGCCTGGGCATTCGCAGCATTGAGTATTGGGACAGTAGAGAACTGTATGTGATTATTGCGGGTTCTTTTTCATCAGATCGTGATTACAAGCTTTTCACGTGGAGTGGCGGGCACAACGCAGAACCGATATTCATAACTGATCTCGCTGATATTATTTACAATCCCGAGAGCATCGTCATTTATCCGGATATAAACGACAGGATTCATGTATTGAGCGATGACGGGAGCGAGAAAAGGGGAAAGAAACAATGTAAAAAGCTGAAAAATTCAGATAAAGAAAAGTATTTCAAAAGCATCTGGCTCAAAGTGTAAGAATACATGGACTGGAAACCGGAAATCAGTAAATTGTTGTTTTTGAAGATTATATGTTCGAAAGGAGCAGGAGTGAAAAGGAAATTTATGTTTTCGGCGCGGGCTATCGCAGCGTTTTCGATAGCTGTGATGATTTTACAGTGTTTTGTTTCATGCAAAGAGCTGGAAAGAGATGTCGAAAAATCACCCGATATTGAGATTGTGGCCCAACATTCATCTTTCAAGGATGCGCAATTTTCGTATGAGATCAAGGTAAAGGGCAAGGACGACGGGATTGCCGCGATCAATTATATGGTCAAGCTGGTCAGCACGGCTGGGGATACACAATTTATTCCTGGAAAAGAATTCATTGCGAGACCGAGTGAATCGGCGAGCGAGATCAGCCTGTTGGATTCTTTGTCCATCGATGATTACTTTTCACATATTGACATCGTGGTCATGGCAGCCGACAGTTCGGGGCACCGTTCTCAGCGGGTGCACCGGATCTATCCTTTTAGCCGGATCATGGATTTGCAGCATTCACATTTTAATCCGGCGGGACCCACGTACAAGATCATAGATAACAATGACGAGCTGCAGCGTCTTTGGAAACAGTGTGAGGTTGATTACACGCTCCCGGCTGTTGATTTTAACACTGACATGGTTCTTTTTTATGCCGATCACAGAAGCCGGGCGTGTGATTGTTATTTGAGAGTCGAGGAGTTTAGCACGGGATCGGACGGTGCTTTCATAAATGTGAAAACCGTTGTACAAGATGCAAGCCCGGAGTGTGAGACCTGGTGTGAGGAACGGTTTTCGCCGGTTCTCCTGCTGCAGATAGACAAGAGGTATGTGGAGCACGGCATCAGAGTAGCCGGCGCCACCGAGATCATTTGCGCTGACAGTGTACGGGTAGAAGAAGTGGCGGCCAGGTCGTTGTAAGTGCGATACTGTTTTTAAGAATGTGAGAATTGAAGAAAAAAAGGTTGACGTGCCGGAGACACGGCATGTGGAAAAGAAAACAAAAAAAGAACGGTGTATAAAAACGGCTGGCGTGAGTGCGTCAGCCGTTTTGAGTTGAAAATCACTTCTTTATCATCCGCTGATCATTCGTTTGGCGTCCGTGCATTCCAATCATACGAGCGCTGTTTGTAAAGGCAGAGCATTCATTTAGAAATTATGGTCTTATTCTGAATGGTTCCCGGAGACCGCTGTGGAGCGCGGTTCCGGGATGACTTTAGTTTTTTGCAGTTTTTCGACATCCTCATCGGCGTTTGCCAACAAGCGATCCCATAATGCCACGAATAATCTGTCGACCGACCTGGCTGCCGATGGCGCGCGCTGCGCTCTTGACCAGGGCTTCACCGGCAGTTTGTCTTGAACGACCACTAGTAGAGCTTTTTTTCTTTTGCGGCTGCGCTTCTCTTGTTTTTTCTTGCTGCTGGATTTCGGCGGCCCGTTGTTTTAACAGTTCGTAGGCGGACTCACGATCGACGACCTCATCATAACGTCCTTTGAGGGGGGAGCGATCAATGCGTTCCTGACGTTCTTCATTGGTAAGAGGCCCGATGCGTGATTCCGGTGGGCGGATTAAAGTACGCTGGACGGGTTTGGGACTCGCCTTTTCGTCGAGCACGGATACGAGCGCCTCACCAATGCCGAGACTTGTGACAACTTGCTCGGTATCAAATTTGGGATTAATGCGGAACGAGTCGGCAACGCTTTTAATGACTTTTCTATCTTTGGGCGTAAACGCTCGAAGCGCGTGCTGAATTTTTAAACCGAGCTGGCCGAGAATATCTTCGGGGATGTCCAGCGGGCTTTGGGAGATAAAGTAGATACCGACACCTTTTGAGCGGATCAAGCGAACGACCTGCTCAATTTTATCAATGAGAATTTTGGGAGCCTGATCGAACAAGAGATGAGCTTCATCGAAGAAAAAGACGAGTTTTGGTTTATCGGCATCGCCGGTTTCGGGGAGTTGTTCGAACAGTTCTGACAGCAGCCAGAGCATGAATGACGCATAGAGCGCGGGTGATTGCGTTACGAGTTTGGTGGCATCGAGAATACTGATGACACCATTACCGGAAAAATCGACCTGCATGAGATCGGCAAGCTTGACGGCCGGTTCCGCGAAAAAGTGCTCGGCGCCCTGTTCTTCGAGAATTAAAAGCTGGCGTTGAATGGCGCCGATGCTGGCGCTGGAGATGTTGCCGTATTCACCGCGGAGATCATTGGCGTTGTCGCTCATCCATGTCAACATGGAGCGCAAGTCTTTCAAGTCGAGCAGCATCATTCCCTGGTCATCAGCAATTTTAAAGCAGCCGTAGAGGTTGCCGGACTGGGTGTCATTCAGACCGAGCAAATTGGACAAGAGCAACGGCCCCATTTCGGAGATAGTCGATCTGATGGGATGTCCGGCCTGTCCAAAGATATCCCAAAAGACAACGGGAAAGGCGCGCTGCTGAAAGTTGTCGAGCGGAACGACTTTGAGACGTTCCTCGATTTTGGGATTAGGCGTTCCGGGTGCGGCAAGACCGGAAAGATCGCCCTTGACGTCGGCTGCAAACACCGGCACGCCGAGGCGAGAAAAACTCTCGGCTAACACCTGCAGGGTTATGGTTTTGCCCGTTCCGGTGGCGCCGGCGATCAGGCCATGTCGGTTGCTCATTTTGGCGAGCTGTTCGACCAGAACGCCATCATCACCGCCAATTATCAATTTTTTCAGGTCATCCATGTGTTTACCTCATGCATTTCCGTTGAATGTAACACTCTTTACACATTGTTTGCAATAGAGCGAAAAAAGCCGGGAATTTGGCCGCATGTACCGGCAAGGTTAATTACGGTTACTTCCCGGGCAGAAAAAGTTTATTATGTGTTTGCATGTTAAATCAATTTACCCAGCCTCTGTTTTCACCGGTGCACGAACAAGTGCGGCAAGTTCGTTGGCGCGCAGGGATAAATCCGCATAATCCCGCGCGTTGTAAATCGTTCTCAAGCTGCTGCCGTTTACAGCAAGAAGCAAAGCGCCGAACGTTGATGAATTGGTATATTTGATTGTAATGCCTTCAATATCATTAAAATTGCACAAGATTTTATTATTGAGATAAAGGGTCTGGCGAACAGCGTCAAAGCGATATGAAATCCGGCCAAAGCGGAATAATTGTTTGGCTGACAAAACAAACATGAGGAGAGGCATAACTAAAAAGATAATAATAAACGGTTCCTGTGTGATGCGTTGAACCAGTGCATCCAGGATATGTTTTGAGCTGTTGTTTGTGCTAAACAAGAGTGCTTTGTACCAAAAGTAGAAGAAAATGAACATGAATAAAAGCGGTAGTTTCGACACAGCACTGCTTTGATGGATTAGAATATCCCCATTTGACATTCGAGTGAAACGAAAAGATCGCTGCCATTGTTTGTTAACGATTGGTCGTTTCGAGTAGTGCCTGTTCAATAACGTATCCCTCGATTAGAGCAGGCGGATATGTCCTGCTTTTGATTTTATATTAAAACATTTTTATTTGAAATTCCAAATACTAAATGGATGAAAACAGCCGGTTTTGACAGGATTTTTCCCGAAAGATAACGCCAGAAAAAAAGCGGTAAACGGAACTGCCGTAAACTGTTATGCTTGATAATAGGAAAAAATGCAGGTTATGATGAGCAAGCCGAGGCATAAGAATACCAAAAAGACGAGCAGTGGTCATAATCGAGCCCCAACTGTTTTAAGAAAAATAATAGCAGATTTTGTTGAATTTGATAATGCTCTTTTATACATTACTTCACACAGCACCAAAAATTATATAGGACCATAACTTTCGGAATCAAAAATAGTAATGGAATGAGATAAGAATTTTCGCAATTTGTCCTGCTTTAAAGTTGAACAAACGGTGGAGTGGCATTGTGAAGCAAAAGGCGATAATTTTTTTGGGTTTATTGTTTTTTTTGGTACTGGTGGTCGTTTGCGTCGTTGTCCATGCACCAAGGATTGAGAAGAAGGTCGCCGACCAAACGAGACGCCGTTTAGAAGAATCCGGCGCAGAAGCAATCACAGCCGAAGCAAGCGGGCGCCGCATTACACTGTCCGGGGCAGTAGATTCATCAGTTGCCGTTACCGAGATCGTACGCATGGTTCAAGGGGTCGAGGGAGTTCGTACAGTTAAAAGCCACCTCTCCTATTTTAGCTCACCACAAGATTCTTCCGAGAACGAAAAAGTCAAGATATTGCCAGTGGAAGAGATCAATCTCGCTGAGGCGATGTCAAAAATGCATATAAGATTTGCTGATAATTCCGCCGTACCTGAAGCAGGAGCGGTATCGATAGCGAATCAGGCTGTTGAGTTGTGGAAAAGCCGGGACCATTTGAAGTTGATTGTCACCGGGCATACTGATAGCCGCGGCACGGAATCGTTCAATAAAGATTTGAGCATGAGACGTGCTGAATCTGTCAAAGCATTGCTGATAAAAGCCGGCATGGACCAGAGCAGAATTATCGTCGAAGGATATGGAGAGGAGCAGCCGGTTGCTGATAATTCTACAGAACTGGGGATGCAGGAAAATCGCCGGGTAGATTTTATTGTCATGGATGATTATAGATGTATTTTTTGATAGGTGAGATTCTAATTTGCTTGATCGTGGCCTTTTTATTGGGATTCATTGTTGGCTGGTTTTTAAAGAGTCTATTTTGTAAAGGAAAAGGGGCCAAGGCTGAGAAACCGGCCCGGCCGGATGATTTACAAAAAGTTGAGGGCGTAGGGCCCAAAATTGCTTCCATACTTATTGAGAACGGGATAATGGATTTGGAGGATCTGGCAAAATCATCCGTCGATACTTTGAAAAAAATATTAGAGGCTGCGGGACCAAAATACAAACTTGCCGATCCTTCGACGTGGCCGGAGCAAGCCGCGCTTGGCGCTCGTGGTGACTGGGCTGCACTGGAGGAACTAAAAGATCGGCTTCAAGGGGGACGGGTTGTTTGAGACAAATTAGATAGTGAAGCCATAAACAGTTTTTTGAATCGTTTACATATGAATTTCAAATCAATATTGTTGTGATAAGAGAATTTCGCGTTACAAATGTGCTATAAAAAAATAAGCGAGAACACCAAGCAGATGGTCATTTGACGAGATTCAAATTGGAGACAGCCAAAAATCGATTAAACACATCGAAACGATAACGAAAATTCCAAGATGCAATAAATACTGTTAGAAATTCGGAATGAAGTGAGCCGTATTTTTTGTTAAAGCGATCTTTAGCGGGTATGCAAACTCTGTAACCCGGACACACGAACAAAAGCTCGAGTTCGATACCGAAAATTATTGGTACATTTATTGAGGATTAAAGATTTTTGTAAAAGTAAGCAATAATTATTTACTCGATACACCAAAAAGAGCTATAAGACTCATTTTTCACCTAACAAAGAAGGAGAAGCAGAAAATGGCAAACTACAAGATCAGTGACATTGAAGGTATTGGTCCGGTTTACGCAGAAAAGTTGAAAAAAGCCGGTGTAGGCAGTGTAATGTCTTTGTTGGAAAAAGGTTGTTCAAAAAAGGGCCGCAAAGCCCTGGCCGAAACCTCAGGCATTGATGAGACATTGATTTTGAAATGGGTCAATATGGCCGATTTATACCGTATAAGCGGAGTTGGTAGCGAGTATGCGGAATTGCTCGAACGTGCAGGTGTTGATACGGTGAAAGAATTGAAAACACGCAAACCGGAAAATCTTCATGCCAAAATGGTTGAAGTGAACAACGACAAAAAATTGGTTCGTCAGGTCCCTGGTCTGAAATCCGTACAAAAATGGGTAAAGGAAGCGGGCGAGCTGGAAGCGAAAGTGACATATTAGGCAGCCGCAGAACCTTGGGTGAGAAATCATCCAGGGTCTTTTTTCGCCAGGCTATGGTTTTGGATATCGATCGGCAAGGAGTCTTGTCAGGGATTTCGACTGGTTTCACGAAGCCGATAGCGTGATGATGTGAACCTTAAAACGGTTTATCTCTTTGAGATTAATTCAAAATCAGATGCCAGACGGATTCAGGACGAGATCAAGCACATCCGGTCGAAAAACAGTAAATTCGAAGAGAGCTCATTTCATCAACAAATAATTAAAAAAGCGCAAGGAACCTGGATAATGTTGTCAAGACAGGAAAATTGACACATTA
>CAYSNA010000282.1:0-7246 GCA_964432185.1 uncultured Cytophagia bacterium | reverse complement strand
ACGGCGCCATCCCGGGCAACGAAGGCCGCGGTTATGTGTTGCGACGCATTTTGCGCCGCGCCGCTCGATTCGGCCGCGTGCTGGGCAAACACGAACCGTTCATTTATAAACTGGTCGATACCCTCGCCACTGAGATGGGCCATGCCTATCCCGAACTTGTTGATCGGCGCGATTATATTTCGCGCGTCATCAAGGCAGAAGAAGAAAGTTTTGGCCGCACCCTGGATCGCGGTATTGAAATTTTTGAAGCCAAAGCCGCGGATGTTGTGGCATCCGGCGACACACTCTTCCCCGGCAAAGACGCCTTTGTGCTGCACGACACTTACGGTTTTCCGCTCGACCTGACCCAGTTGATGGCCGAAGAGAAAAATCTTGCCGTTGATGTGGCCGCTTTTAATACCGAGATGGAAAAACAGCGCGAACGTTCAACGTCCAAACGCGCCACCTATCAGAGCATCGACATTGACAGCGCCAACGGCGGCAGCGAGTTTGTCGGCTATACCGAGGACATCGCGGAGGCGCAGGTCGTTCAATTTAGTGACGGCAAACTGGTGTTGAACAAGACGCCGTTTTATGCCGAATCCGGCGGCCAGGTTGGCGATGCCGGTTTCATCAAAAATGAAACGTTCGAATTTGTCGTCAAAGAGACGAAAAATATTGGCGAACATATTGTCCATTTTGGCGACTTGAAGAGCGGCAAACCGCCGGTAACCGGCGACAAGGTAACGGCCATCGTCGATATCCAGCGACGCCGCGCCACCGAACGCAACCATACGGTGACGCATCTGGTTCACCGAGCATTGCGCGAGGTTCTTGGCGAGCACGTCAGTCAAGCCGGTTCGCTCGTGCATCCGGATCATATGCGCTTCGACTTTACCCATTTTGAACGTCTCAGTCCCGACGATTTGTCGCGCGTTGAAAAAATGGTGAACGAAAAAATTCTCGAAAATCGCAAAACCGGCTGGCAGATTCTTCCGATCAATGAAGCCAAAGCTTTGGGCGCCATGGCGCTGTTCGGCGAAAAATATGGCGACACCGTGCGCATGGTCGAGATTGACAATTACTCGAAAGAGCTCTGCGGCGGGACGCACGTGCGCGCGACCGGCGAAATCGGCGAATTTGTCATCACGCACGAAACCTCGGTGGCTGCCGGGATTCGCCGAATCGAGTGTTTGACCGGTATAAAAGCTCATGACTATTTGAGATCACGCAACAGTGTGCTCGAACAGGCAGCCGCGCTGCTCAATTGCGCTCCAACCGAAACCAGCGATCGCATTGCCGCGCTGCTCGACGAGCGCAAAACGCTGGAGCACGAGTTAAAAAAACTCCGTCAGGCCGGTTCCAAAGATATTGTCGGCGAATTATTGCAAAACATCAAAGAAGTGAACGGCGTCCGTTACATTGCCGCACAAGTGGACGCGAGCAGCGTTGATGATCTTCGTCAATATGGCGACCTGGTGCGCGACGGCCTCGGTTCCGGACTGGCAGTGCTTGGCGCCGTCATCAATGACAAAGTGTCGATCATTTCTATTGTCACAAAAGATACGATAGCCAAAGGTCTCAACGCAGGCGACATTGTCAAAAAGGTGGCGTCGTTTGCAGGTGGCGGCGGTGGTGGCGCGCCTCATATGGCTCTGGCAGGCGCCAAAGATGTCGATAAAATCGGCCTCGCTTTGTCCAAAGTCGAGGACGTGATTCAAGAACTTTTAAACTAGAACCCGGACAATCCTCACGGATAAATCTGAAAGGACCCGCACGGCGTGAATGTTTTTGAACAACTGCTAGCCATCAGACAAAAAAGAGGCGCCGCTTACATGGTGCTCATCGATCCTGACAAACAGGATGTCGATCGTGCCGTTCAACTGGCCAAGACCTGTGAGTCGGCCGGTGTTGATGCCCTGCTCATTGGCGGCAGTTTGCTGCTGGCCAATGTTTTTGATGAGACGGTCAAATCGATCAAAGAACTATGCAGTCTGCCGGTCATTTTGTTTCCCGGCAGCACGAAACAAATATCAAGATACGCGGATGCGATCCTTTTTCTATCCGTCATCAGCGGGCGCAATCCGGAATCGCTCATTGGCGGCCAGGTGGTCGCCGCGCCCATCATTAAATCAATAAACCTTGAAACTATTTCCACCGGTTATATGTTTATTGATTCGGGTACGGTCACCTCGGCGTTGTTTATGAGCGACACCCGACCGATCCCGCGCGAAAAGCCGGACATTGCCGCGGCGCACGCTCTCGCGGCTCAATACATGGGCATGCAGTGCGTTTATCTGGAAGCCGGCAGCGGCGCCAAACTGTCCGTGCCCAATGAGGTCGTCGGCGCCGTTGCGCGTTATACGGACATTCCGATCATCTGCGGCGGCGGTATCCGCACGCCGGATGAAGCGCGCGAAAAAGTGCGGTCCGGCGCCAGCTTTGTCGTCACCGGCACGATTCTCGAACGCGATTCGAATCCGGCGCTCATTAAAGCTTTTGCCGACGCCATCCATGTCAACGAATGAACGGAATAGGGCGTCATCAATTAGAGTTTAATTGAGTTACATGCTGTGGCGAGTTTTCACATCACTTAACGTTAGAAACCATATGCCATTTATTGATACACATAATCACGTCATCCCGTATGTGGACGACGGCGCCGAAGACTGGGACACTGCGCTCACCATGCTGCGGGAAGCCGAAGCGGACGGTATCGTCGAAGTTGTGGCCACGCCGCATGTCTTGTCGGATGCGGATCTGCAGGGCGAGAAAAAATTTATCGATCGCTTTAAGGAATTAAAAGCCCGCGCCAAAGAAGCCGGCATCGGCATTGAACTGCATCTGGGATCAGAGTTGTATGTGCAGCCGTTTTTTGATTTTAAACGCAAAATGGCGACCCTGGCGCAAAACGGCCGTTATTTTCTCATCGAATTTCCCATGAACATGATTCCGGGCTCGATTGAAACCCGGTTTTTTGATCTGTTTCCGAAAAATGTGACGCCGATCATCGCTCATCCGGAGCGCAACGGCACCGTCATTGGCAATCCGTCCAAAGTGCTCTATTTTGTTGAAAAGGGCGCCCTGCTGCAGGTCACGGCCGGCAGTCTGCTTGGCGTTTTTGGCAGCCAGGTAAAAACGGTCGCCGAGGAATTGATGAACCGCAATGTTGTGCACATCATCGCCTCGGATGCGCACGATTTGAACAAACGTACGCTCAAACTCGGCCGCGCCTTTGATTATGTCAGCAAAAAATGGGGGCCGGATCGCGCCGAAATGTTGTTCTATACCAATCCGAAAAAAGTGATAAACGCCGAGGACATTGACATCGGCGAACCCATGGACATTCTCGAACAACATTTTCAGTATCCGGCGACATCACTCCGAGCCAAAGTGCGCTCATTTTTCAGACGGTAACATGAACGACACACTTATCGACAACGTAAAAACACAGTTTCACGACAGCGCCAGAGTGCTCGCTGATTTTGGCGAGGCGCATGCGCCGGCAATTGTGGACATGGCCGTACTGATGGCCGACTCCCTTCAACAGGGCGGCAAACTGCTCATCGCCGGCAATGGCGGCAGCGCCTCGGACTCGCAACATTTTGCCGCCGAACTGGTGGGACGCCTGCATCGTGAACGCCCGGCTTTGGCCGCCATCGCCTTGACGACCGACACTTCAATTTTGACCGCTGTTGGCAATGACTATGGCTTTGATCAGATTTTCCGCCGGCAAATCCTGGCGCTCGGCCGACCGAGGGATGTTTTTGTCCCCATCAGCACCAGCGGCAATTCCGCCAACCTGGTGACAGCCGTTGAGGCCGCGAAAACGCAGGGCCTGCGGACACTGGCCTTGCTCGGCAAATCCGGCGGCGCCCTGGAGGGTATGGTTGATCAAGCGCTCATCGTACCGGCGTCCAGTTCACAAGCGATTCAACAGGTTCACATCACCATCATTCACTCGTGGTGTGAAATTATTGAGAACATTCTCTTTCCAATTTAACGGGTTCGATACAACTTGAGTTTTTTAAATCCACTCATTCTTTTTGGTCTTTTTGCCGCTGCACTGCCAATCCTGATTCATCTTTTCACCAGGAGCCGGTCAAAAACTATCCCGTTCAGCACGCTTGACTTTCTCAAGGAACTGCAAAACCAACAGATTCGCCGCATCAAATTGCGGCAGATTCTGCTGTTGATTTTGCGCACGCTGATCGTTATCCTGATCATCCTGGCTTTTGCCAGACCAACGCTGCGCGGCTCTCTTTCCGGCAGCGCCGCGCCAAATGCCAAAACCAGTATCGTCATTATCATTGACAATTCCATCAGCATGACCCGGCACAACGGGGAATCGCTCTTTCAAAAAGCACAAGCCAAGGTTGAAGAGATTTTGTCTCTGGCTCGGCCGGGTGATGAGACTTTTATTCTGACGACGACGGATACGACCAGCGAGTCAATCCGCCGCGCCTATCACGATCAGGACGTTTTGCGCCGAATTCTATCCGAAATCAAAATCAGCGCTCAATTGACAGATTTATCCGCATCGCTCGATTTTGCCGCGCGGCTGTTGCGCAGCAGTCAAAACGTCAACAAAGAAATATATATCGTATCCGATCTGCAGCGATCGGCTTTTCAGCACGATTCTCTGACAACCGTACCGGACGCCCGAGTTTACATAGCGCCCATCACCACCGAATCAACGCGAAATCTTGCCATTGACACCATCCGCCTCAGCACCGCAATTGTCGAGCAGGGCAAGGTGGCCGAAGCGACCGCCTCGATCAAAAACACCGGTGATCAGGATATAAAGAACTCGCTGTCGCAACTTTTTGTCAACGGCAAACGCGTGGCGCAAACATCGTTTGATATTAACGCGGGCGCGTCCGCCACCGAGACATTTCGGTTTACCGTGCAGGATCGCGGCTTTTCCGCCGCCCAACTCGTTTTGGAAGACGATGATATTTTAGCCGATAATGAGCGGCAATTGACCTTTTTTGCGCCGGATCAGATCAACATCGGACTATGCGGTTCCAAACCGCAGGATACCTTTTACGCCACACTGGTGCTTGATCCGCAAACCATTGGGCCGGACTATTTTTCGCTGCAGACGATTCCACCGGCGAATTTGCGCTTCACCGCGTTCGAGGAGCTCGATGCCGTGCTGTTGTCCAATATACCGCGCTTTGATCAGCAAACGGCGGAAAAGCTCAACGCATTTGTCTCTGACGGCGGCGGCCTCATTCTGGTTCTCGGCGAACATATTGACATCCGCGCTTACAACAGCATTCTATGCCCGGCGTTGGAATTGCCGCAGTTCATCGATCTCATCGGCACGCCGGATGGCCAACAACCGGATTTTACTCTTGGCTCCTACGACCTGCAGCATCCCATCTTTTTTGGCGTGTTCGATCAACAGCAAGCCGACATTACCCAGCCGCGTTTTCATTTTGCCGTAAAAATTGCCACCAGCGCCGATATCGATCCGATTATGAATTATAGCAACGGTGATCCGTTACTGTTCGAAAAGAAACTCGGCCGCGGCACCATTCTTGTGCTGACCACCGGATTTAACGTGCAACTTTCCGATATTACGCATCGTACGATTTTCGCGCCGCTGCTCATACGGCTGGCCGGATATGCCGGCACGATTGGCGCCGGTTTGACCGACGACATCCTGGTCGGTGAAGAAATTCGTTTCAAAATCCAGCCGCAGGATGTCAACACAACATTGGAGATGCGGCAGCCGGGCGACAAATACGATCGCCTCAAGCCGACAATGCGCCCGGACGGCGCCTGGATTTATTATTCGCAGACCGGCGCTCTCGGCGTTTATGAACTTTTGGCCGATGGACAAGTGCTAAATATCTGGGCTGTTCAGCTTGACGCGCGCGAGTCCGATTTGACGCCCATTGATAGAAATTTGTTGAACGAAAAATATCATGCTGTTATTCTGGATTCGAATACAGCGATGAACGATTTTATTGTCTCACAGCATCATGGCACCGAACTATGGAAATTCTTTGCCATTGCTGCGTTGTTTTTATTGGTATTGGAAATGTTACTCTACCGCGAAAAAGGCGAAGTGCCCGCAGAAACCGGGGTCAATTAATTTGTTAAAAACAGAAACAGGACATGAACGCGAAACCGCGATTGTCGTCGGCATTGTACTGCCGGACCAGGATCGCGACCAGGTGAACGACTATCTCGATGAACTGGAATTGCTGGCGGATACCGCCGGCGCACTCGTTATCGAGCGCGTTGTGCAGGAACGCCGCCGCCTCGATGCCGCTTATATGCTCGGCCGCGGCAAGGCCGAGGAACTCGCGACCATGGTGAAATATCTCGATGCGGACCTGGTCATTTTTGATGACGACCTCTCCCCCGCTCAGGTGAAAAATATCGAAACGCTCTGCAAAAACAAGGTGCTCGACCGCAGCGAGGTGATCCTCGACATTTTTGCCAGAAACGCGCGCACGCGCGAAGCCCGCACCCAGGTTGAACTGGCACAACTCAATTACATGCTGCCGCGATTGACGCGCCAGTGGACGCACTTGTCGCGCCAGGTCGGCGGTATTGGCGTACGCGGCCCCGGTGAAACGCAGCTCGAAGTGGACCGCCGCCTCATCCGTAAACGTATTGCTCAGCTCGAAAAGGAGCTGGAAAAAATCGGCAGGCAGCGCGAGAACCGCCGGAAAAACCGCGATGATGTCTTCAAAGCCGCGCTCGTCGGCTACACCAATGTTGGCAAATCAACGCTGCTGAACGCCCTGACCAATGCCGAGGTGCTGGTTGAGGATCGCCTTTTTGCCACGCTGGATTCCACCATTCGCGCCATGGAATTATCGGACCATCGCCGCGTTCTGCTCATTGATACCGTCGGTTTCATCCGCAAACTGCCGCACCATCTTGTCGCGTCATTTAAAAGTACGCTCGAAGAAGCAGCCGACGCTGACATGCTGCTGCATGTGATCGACATTACGCATCCGAATTTTCGCGAGCAAATGCACACCGTGGAGTCGGTTCTCAAAGAATTAAAAATTCATGACAAGCCAATTCTGAAAATCTTCAACAAAATTGACAACCTGGAAGACCGCACCTTACTCGCCGAACTAAAGGCATCGGAACAACCGTGCATTTTTATTTCAGCCGAACGCGGTATCTTTTTGAACGAAGTGCAGGATAAAATTCGAGATTTTGTCGAAGCGCAAATCCAAAAAATGCGGATCACATTGCCCATTCATGCGGCCAAAGCGGTTGCCAGGTTACATGA
>CAYSNA010000281.1:0-7248 GCA_964432185.1 uncultured Cytophagia bacterium | reverse complement strand
AAACACCGACGAACAAGATAAAACGCGCCGAATATGTGCCGGGCTATCTGGGGAAATAGAAAATCTGAGATTCGAGTTCTTCAATCTCCAATCTGAAATCGCTTGATCTAAAACTGCAGAATAAAGATCAGCGATCTCAGATTTTAATGGTTTCACATCTAAAATTCGGTCTTATCGACTCCAGCCCCACTGCAGATCAACCAGCGGCAAAAGATGCCATTGCGTGCCGAACGGATATTCGCCATAACTCAACAGGTAGCCAGCACAGAGTTGAAAGTTGGCGCTCTTGTTCCAGTACAACAATCCCTTGTGTTCAAACGCCGAATTGACATCCGCCTCGGCCGTGGGGTAATAAAACAGCTCGGCATCAACCACATAGCCGAATCGCCGGAACAGTGGACCTTTCATGTCGGCGCCGACTCGAAAACCAAAATCATGATAATAAACACCCATGCGTGGGTAGCAAACCGGCAGATCGATAGTGGTGCGGGAATCAAGCTTGTCCGATTTGACGGCAAAATTGAGCGCCAGTTTGCCGGTGAACAGATGACCGTCGATGAGTTCCCGCGAAGCCAGCAGCGCATTCTGAAACGACAGAATGTGCGGGATATCAAATTCAGGGGAGATCAGCCCGCCAATGCCTTCTTTGGCGACGAGGTTCATCAACATGGATGGGTAGGTGAAACCGTGCGCAGAGGCGACTTTAAATCCGGCTATGTCGCCGTGAGCCCATTTGACATCAAAGTTTGGGATGACAAAAAATAACAAAGGATGTACGGACAATTCAAGCGATTCGGACAGACCATAGCGAACGGGTTGAAATAGTCCAAGCTCGACTCGGCGCGGCGGCAGCAGTTCGGCGGTGCCGGTGGACCAGGTTTGCCAGTTCAAGCCGATAAAATCGTTGGCAGAGACTGAGAAACTCGACATCACAACAAAAGCGACACAAATAATCAAAATGAGCTTTTTCATTTGGGCACCTCCCATTTTGCGCTGACGGGGGCATGATCGGACCACTGACGAGCATCCTGATGAGTGGAATCCGAGTCGGCGACCCACGGAATTTTTGACCAGAGATAATCAAGCTTGCGGTCGTAAGGGGCGTTCCAGTCCGTGGTATGAGTATAATAATGGGTTTCGTTCGCACCATAATCCGCCAGCGAGACGGCCGGATAATAGGCATCATAGAGATCCTGCAGCCAGGTAATTTCGTTTTCAAACCAACTGCCTTCTTTGTGTTTGGGATCATCATTCGGGCCGTGGAAGGATTCGTCGTCTCGTTTGTCAACCATACAATAATCGAGCACGGTGGCGTTCACCGGCAGCGAATTAAAATCTCCTCCCGCGATGAAAGGAATGTCCTGAGCTACAAGTTTGTCCAGTTCACTTTTGAATATGCCAAGCTGCTTCTTTTTCGTGTCATCCGTGGAAAAGGCCGAGGCGTGAATGTCGACGGCATAGAATTCATCCAAACCGGGCAGGGCGATTTTGGCTTTGAGGATGTTGCGGCGCAAATAAAAGTATTTCGTCAACGCATCCTGGTCGCCGCGCTGCGGCAGCTTGATGCGTATCGCCTCGGTGATCGGCCAGCGCGATAAAATGGCGTTTCCCGTATTGACGCGTCCGAGTCCATCGCTGGGCACCACTTGCGCTTCCCACATGGACGCATAGGTGGCGTAATTAAAATAGGTGTGGTCCAGCAGCCACTGCACTTCATCAATGTAGGCGGTGCGTTTGGATTCAACGTCAACTTCCTGCATTAGCAGAATGTCGGGCTGAACATCATTAATCTTCGCGGCAATGCCATTCAGGTTGTGAACCACTTCATCATCTTTTAGCATAACACGGTCACCGGGCGAATCGCCGAACCACGGAATAATGCCGGCGCCAAATCGTATGTTCCAGGTCATGACGGTGATGGTGTCGATATCGGTTGGCGCTGCCTGAATGGTTTTGGCCGTGTACATGTGCCCGTCCTCAACAGCGTCAAATGTAGTGACCAGCGGTTCGCACGACAGCAGCACAAAAAGCAAAAGGCAAATCGCCATCAACACATGCGTTTGCCGGATTTTTTGTTGCATGAGTGTTCTCCCA
This sequence comes from uncultured Cytophagia bacterium, assembly GCA_964432185.1. GTDB lineage: Bacteria > Zhuqueibacterota > Zhuqueibacteria > Residuimicrobiales > Krinioviventaceae > Kriniovivens. Next base: position 5,154 of record CAYSNA010000281.1, on the reverse strand, counting down.
ATTTTGAACGCCCGTACGACACGTGATTCAAAAAATCACATTATTTAAGGTGATACGAAAGCGGATAGGATGGCAAGTGTCCGATGTCTCATAATATCAAATATCGGTGTTCTTGTCAAGGTTTAAAACTATATAATTTTGGGCCGGCGCGTTTTATAGTTTTTTCTTGTCCTTTTGCACCGGTTGCCACATCAGTTCATCCGGTCCGGATTGACGAGCGCCGACATTGGGATCGAGCTGCGCCTTGATGATCCCGTCCAGATCCCAGGCTGTTTTCGCCAGTTTTTGCGGACGAACGGTTATCGGCCCATTGACAAACTCGGGGATATTGTAGGTTTTGAGAAAGGTCTGATAAAAAGCCGGATCTTTTTGCGGCAGCACGAACGGTTTGGCAAAAGTGCCGTTCTCATCCATATAACTGAAATAGGGCCGCGCGCATAACCCGTCCCGGCGTTTGCTGCTTAAGACCACCCAGCGTCCATCCTGGCTCCAGGCGTGATAACTTTCGGCTTTGGCGCTGTTTAAAGTATCCAGGCGGCGAACGTCCTTGGTTGTGGTATCCAAAAGATAAAGATCGGCATCCGGCTTGTAGATGGAAAAGTTGCCATAACCGGACATGGTAAAGAGCACAAATTTTCCATCCGGCGAAACTTTGGGATGAGTGATGCTCTGGCCGAATTCGCTCGCGAGCAGCACCGCTTCGACCGATCCCCACGACCGGGACTCCGGATCAAACGGAATTCGCATCAAGTCGTAGCGGATTTTTGCATAGGGATGCTCGCCATAGTCATCGTAAGCATCCAGTCCGTCAGTCACGCAAAAATAGAGCATACGGCCGTCCGGCGACCATTCCGGGTAGGTCTCCATGCGCTCGACCGTCGCAATGCCTGGTGATGTGGTGATGGTGTTCGTGCGCACATCGTACACCACAATATCCGATTCCTTGTCGTAGACGTCGCGGTTTTCTCCAACCGTGTGAAAAAATTGACTCACCGAGTTGGCTGAGAAAGCGATCATCTCGCCGTTCGGGTGCCAGGCCCGATACGCGGTCGCGCGGTTGAATGAGGTGGAGGTGTCGATTTTATACGTCTCGCTATCGTAGGCGAGCATCATCGATGTGCCGACGGCTGCCGCGCGCATGTGAAATAAAAAGCGCTCCGGATTGTGATTGTGGAACGAGTGGCAATTGACGCAATTGTCATCGGTCGATCGGTTCAGAAAAACCGGTTTTTCGTTGAAGGATGTCAAATCGCGCTGGTAAATGCCCATTTGATCCCAATACACGTACAACGGTTTGATGAGCCGATAAACCAGGTGCGATTCAATGTCGTGCGCCGCAACGCCATTGGTGATGGATTGAAACTGCTGCCAGGTGTTTTTATCCTTTTGGACGAAAATCGTCATGGTGATGGCACCGCCGCGATTCGCCTGCAAAAGCGCTCGCCATTTTTTTAGGGGGATTTTAATACCCGGCCGGCGCGATGATATGGTAATAGGATCTCCGTGCTCGGCTGACAGGAGAACGACGAATGCGCACCCATGTTCCTGGATGAAAAAATTGGTCGGCGCAATATTGGGCGGCACAACCGTACCCGTGTAGTCCGGATCAATGACCGGCCGGCGATCCATTTTTTCGCAGACATCCGGAGCCGGTGTTTTTACCGCAGAACAATTCAAAAGTACGACGATCATTAGCACGAACAAAACAGCATATCGCATCATGAATCCTTTTTGAAAATAAAACTGGCGTAAAACCAAAACGTATCCCGATGGGTGCGGGCAAGTTCGGTATAAGCAGAAGGGCTCCCGCTATATTTTTTGGCGATGGCCATATAATCTCGAAAGGCATCGATCGTCTCGCGCGAAATGCCGAGTTGTGGCGGTTCAAAATCGCGGCGCCCGGTATTGGCGACGTACAGCAGCATGGCCTCTTCAAGATGGCGCGGTGTTTTGCGGTAGGGGAAATACTGCATGCCATCGATGTTCTTAACCAACCGACCGATGCTGCCGTTCAGCATCAGGGTGGCCATGTCGTATTCAAACGCCATTTGGTTCATCGGATTTGCCTCAAGCAACTTGTCCAGGCAGTCCTGCGGGCGCATGGGAATGACGATAAAATTTTCCTGAACCATGAACTGTTTTTTTTGCACCAGGTAGGGAAAGGCCGCAAGGTTCGAATGCTCCAACGCGGCCAAAAGATCATCCGCCCATTTTTTCTGCCAGAGACTTTTTTGCAATTGGCGCAAACATTTTTTGGCGACCTCATGTTCGCCTTTGAGGATGTTCACCTCCGCCAAACGCTGCAGGTTGCACGGCGCATCACCGGTGACGGAAAGCGCCTCATGCGCCCAGTGCTGCGCTTCGTTAATCAGGCCGAGGTCAAAATAGAGATCGCTGTACTGCAGCGGGAAAAGATGCCGCACGCTCGGGTGCAAAAACAGCGCATCACTTTTGCTCGGCTGCGGAAAATCAAACATGGATTCGCACAAACGCCCGGTGTGGTATAAGGCGCGGTGAAGCTGAAATTGCCCGATGTAGACATCCAGCAGATTACCTTTTTGAATGACATGAATCACCGCCTGCCAGTCGCCATGCCGGGCCCAATAATCCATCTGCCATAACGCTTTTTCTTTTTTATTGAAGGACAGAATTGAGATCAGCAGGACGATAGCCGCCACGCCGAGCAGTTGTGCCGCAAAGAGCCATAATCCCCTTATTTTTAATTTTGCAGTCGGATTAATTTTGCCGTTCTCCCAAAGATGGCCAAGAAGAAACGGCAGCACCACCAGCAGGCTTGCGGTATACATCGGCCAGCTTGACAACGAAGATACATCACCAAGATGAATAAAATAGGACGACTCTAGCGGTTGAATGAAAAAATAGGAATGGCCGAGAAACGGCGCAAGACCGGCAATGATCAGGAAGAGGATCGGCAGTACGATTTTTCGGCGAAAGATGATCTCGTGGAAAACGATCAATAGGACCAGCAACAGCGCCGGTCCGCCGGTGAGAACATAGACAGCACAATATAAAATGAGAAAGAAGAAAAAACGCGCGATCTCGAATTTTGGCGCGGTCCGCAGAAAAAGTGCGGCGGCGAATAATCCAACGACAAAACCGAGCGCGAGGGAGAGTGGCCGGCTGTAGTCGTGATACAAGACAAAGAAACATAGAGTGGGCAGCCAGTGAATCCAGAGTTGTTTGGTTTTTACGAGTGCGGTGCGCATCACGAGCCAGGTGGAGAGGGCAATGAGAGCACAGACCGCGGTGAGCAGCAACGCGCCGCTCCACGTATAGTAAAAAAACTGGGAGAGGAAATTGGTTATTAATTCAAAAAGGCCGCCGGGGTAGGTGAGAAAATCTTTGGCAAAAACGGCATCAAAATAAAACACCGGCTGCTGCGCCTGGTAAAAGAGTTTGGCATCAAGACGAAAATAAAAATAGAGAAAGTAGAAAAGCACGAATAGAAAATTTACCGCAAGGTTTTGCACGGTAAATGGATTTTTCGGCTTTGTTGACCTGACCATGGAATCCTCGGTTCGCTACGTTGGAAAATCATCACAATAATACGTGAACAATCTGACAGATGCAAGAAAAGGATGCTGCCGGAGGAGGTTTTTTCCCGGCAGGACGCGAGCGCAAGGCGATTGTTTCAATCGTCAAAAGGCGTTTGAACATAGCCCTGCTGCCAATTCGTTTTTTATTCCGAATGAGGTGGAGGGGGCAAAGCGTTCAGCGCTTTTGCCCCCCACTTATTTCGTTTTCATTTCTAGGGTTTTCCACTCGGTGAACTGGTGCGCCAGGTCTTCCAGCAAAGCGTCATTGTACATCACATTATATTTGTTTTTTAATGCGACCAGGATTTCTTTTTTGCGCTCCGCTAATTTATGCGAGCGTAGATCACTCTTTACATTTAACGCCACGCTTTCGAATGAGCCGTGCCATTTTTCCGGATTGGCCTCGTAATGCGCGCTGATTTCTTTGTCGCTGAGATCGAGCTTTTTCATAATCTCATCATTCAAATAAGCGGATAACAATAAACGATGTTCCTTGTTCTGCAATTTATCCTGAATGAGTTCATCTTGCTCGACACCTTTTTCAACAGCATCCAAATAGAGACAAAACTGCGCTGTATAGTCGTGAACGAATTGTTCAAGATCCTGAATAGACAATTTGGGCAATTTTCTGAATTGACTGGATTGATTGAAAGCAATGACAAAGTCGGCTGTCGAAATTTCTTCTTTACCAATTGTTAAAATCGTTTCGTTCAAAATGGTATCGTCTAATTTGTCCGCATCGATGATGCCGCTATGGTCTTTGGTGAATGCCGCCATGAGCGCATTGAACATGTCGCTGCGGCAGGAGGTCGTGTAAGAAACTTTTAATTCTTCAACGAGCTGTTTCTGCTGCTCATATTTTAATAGCGACTGAGCCTGGGCAATCAGCGATTGTTCACCTTGTTCAAACGGCGGAAGATTCGAGTTTTTTTCAATTTTATTTACTTTGATGACAGTCCACATTGACGCCGCATATATAGGTTGACAAATGTCTCCTTCGCGCATCTTTAGCAGCACGGGTAATAATTCGGGGTGCAGCCCTTCACCATAAACAAGAGTTTGATTGAGGAAGAAGCGTGGAAAAACACCCTCCATATACTCTTTTGGAGATTCCAGAGATTCGCCGTGTTGCAGCAATTTGTGCAGCGAATCAGCCTCAATATACGATGTCGTTTGAAAAACATCGGCCTTGTAGATGGTGCTCTTTTTTTGATAAAAATCTCGCAAATCTTTTTTTAGAATGGTTATCTCTTGATATTTGATGGGATGATTATCGGCCAGCAAGTTCACGCGGTAATCTTTTACCTTGCGCACAATGTCGTCGTTCTCATTCATGCCAAGATCGTAAGCATGTTGAATAAGAAGGTAATTCGGCTCCAGTACCCGGGCAATGTAGTTTTTTAATGTATCCACAGTAAAAGTTGTATTGTTACCATAGTCACCGGTGAGCTGGAACCGGCGAATGAAAACCCCCTGTCGCAAGCCAGTATTTTTGATTTGCAGCACGTTGTTCTTACTGATGGTTTCCCGAGTCGTGCATGAGATCATAGCAAAAAGTAGAAACGGAACCGCGAATGTCATTAATATATATTTTTTC
>CAYSNA010000280.1:1627-7258 GCA_964432185.1 uncultured Cytophagia bacterium | reverse complement strand
TTCCATTTTTTGCGACAGCATAATTTTATCCACCTCAAATCCCGGACTGCGAGATGTAATTTGCAGCGTAAAAGTCCCGGGAGCCGAAACGTTGACATAAATGGGATCATGGAAAATATGTCGGGGCGTATGCGCACCTGGCCCTTTGGGCATGCTTTCCCAGGTGAATTCCATTTTCGAACAACGGATGCCGTCGGGGCGGGTGATATGGTCGCTGGCCCACACCTTGCGTCCGGCAAATGTGACAAACGCATCATTGGCTTTATCAAAATGTTCCTTATTGGTCCGCCGCATCAACATATAAATATAGTAGCGGCCCGGTTCTTCAAATCTGATGGGGTAGGTGAGGAAGCCTTGATTCCTTTGTGAGTCATCACGCATGGCGACGCTGTTGGCAACCTGCACTTTTGTCCAGCCCTGGACCGCAACCGCGTCTTCGGCTTCAATCGTAACGGCGCCATTTTGAACGTGAAATTCGACAGGATTTGTTCGTTCAACCAATGCAATCCAGTCGTTGACTTTTTCGGTTGGTGGCATTTCCAGCTCAACGGATTTTCCACCTTTAATTTTTTGTGAAAAGGTTTCATAGCCGCGCGTGCGCGGATTATACCAGCGCACGCTGTACTCACCCGGTGCGGCGGATAGATCGAGGTGGATGGACTTTTGGGCGTTCAGCGTGTAAACGGCATAACGTACACCGTGTTCTGCCAGCAGATAGCCGTTTTTCACCAAACCGCGTTGTGGAGACATGTGATAAAATGGAATGGATTCAAACCAGTTCCACGCGGCCGTCATTTCGTCATGCCGGCTCTGAAAACGATCGTCCAAGTTCAGAGAGCCGCTAAACCCGGAGGACGAATTGCCGTCCATATCAGCGAAATTGATCGCTCCGCCGGCAAACATCAACACAAACGCTTTTTGGCGAATGATATCCGGATTGTCGCAATCGCAGGTATGCCACATATTGCCGGGCCAGAACACCTCTTGCGCAAAAACCGGTTTGTTGAGTTTGGCGTGTTTTTCGATGTAGCTGTACACTGAATTCCCCGGATTTTCTTTCCCGCCTTGCAGTGTGGAATAGTCGTGCCACGATTCATGTCGAAACGGATCGGGCCCGGTCTCGTTGTGTACGGACAAAAGGTGGTCAAACGGATCGAGTTCGGTAATCAGTTCGCCCAAGCGACAAATCTCACTGGCCGGCATCTGGTTGCTAAAGGCATCGGGCCGCCATAATGGTTCTGGCCCGGCGACATTAAAAATCAGATTCCAAAAGGCACCCAACCGGGCAATGGTGTAACGCAGATAAAGGTCCTGGTCCTCGGGATCAAAAGGGCAATTGGATGACTGGCCGAAAAATCCGGCAAACGGATAAATAATAAAACCACGGCTCGCAAGTTCACTTATGAGTTGCTCAGCTTTTGCAAACTCGTGCGGCTGTGGCTTTTTATTTTTGTTATCCCATAAATTGGGCGTATCCCAGCCCTTGCCGCGGCCGTCCGCGTTGCGGTTGAGGAAAAATGACGCCACAGACAATAGATTGTAATTCTGCGACTCGGCCCAATCTAAAAATTGTCTTTGATTTTCTTGCGGCCAATTTTCCGCAAAAAAACGATCCCCGATATGCAAGCCGCGAACAACAGTGTGTCGACCGCTGCGATAGCCAAACCACAACGGATTTGACACATCCTGACACAAAGGGCCGGGCAGTTTCGAAGGCGTGACTTTGAACGAACCTTCTCCGGCCCTGCCGCCGTCGGAAAACGCGGCTTGGTAGTGCCAGTCTCCGAGCTGGTCCGGCATAAAGCGCGCGCGCCACATTTGGTTGCCGTCATAAAATCCCCAAAAAGAAATGGTGTCTGCTGAGGGACTCACATACGTGATGTCCAGAGTGACGTCCCGAAATGGATTTTTATAATGATTATTATTTTGAAATTCAGTTTCAAACATCCCCCATTGTGGGATTTCCGTTTGAGCAAACAGCATTGGATTCGGCAGCAGCGAACAGATTGTAAAAGTAAGGCCAATTATTAAAATGATCGTCTTCACAGTTCTCTCGTTCCGTTTTGTGTGCTATAATCAGATGAATGTTCGGTGAAATGTGGCACAGAATAATTGTAGGATAAAGGTATCTATTTCCGCTAAATCTATCAAGCGAAGAAATGTGATACTCGGATGATTATGCCGTCGTTACGCAAAAATTGAACAATTGCAGGGGAGGTTATTCACTCAGCTTGGAGTTGTTTGCCAGTTGAATAATGTTTTGAATAAAGGCCGCTTTACCTTCCAGATATTGTTCGCGATTCTCCGGATATCGTTTTGCCAAAGCCGTTTTTAATTCGGCATAGCTATCGCGTTGCGCAGCGTGAGCGCGCAAATAATCTCGAAAGAGAATATGCTGCTGCCACTCTTGGCTGTTTCTCGCAAACATGTGAAGGTGATGCGTTCGCGGCGAACCTTTGCGAAAATAATGTCGACCCGGAATGCCGTTTTCTCCGCGAAAAGTATAGCCGAGTTCTTCCAAACCGGAAACGCAATGAAAACCATGTTCAAAATCGTCCAGGCCAATCAATATATCCAGAATGGGTTTGGCGCACAGACCCGGGATGGCGGTGCTGCCAATGTGATCAATGGAGAGGATGTGTCCGCCCACCGTGTTTTGAATCTCTGCCTTTTCCTTTTCAAACTCTTTTGACCATTGCGAGTCATACGGATAAAGGCGAACTTTTGTCGGTTCCAGTCCAAGCATAAAGTTTGAAATGATAAAAGATGTGTTGTCGTACACCTCAACAGGTGTACGACACGTGGTGGAGGTGATTTAAGCTCGTTCGTTGCGCTGCGTCAACTCGGCGAGCCACTGCAAATTTTCCGGCGCGAGTTGATTTTTTGCCAGCCGCCACATCCAATTCTTCTCCGTCGTTCCCGGTGTATTCATCCGATGAGTTTCATCCAGACCGAGGATATCCTGTACCGGAACGATCGCCACGTTGGCGCGCGACGAGAGCGCCAGCTCGATCAAATTGTCGACCACATTATCCTCGGTAATCTCTTTGCTAAAATAGGCGCCAAGGTTCCAGCGATCCTTGTCCGTCGCTTCTTCATGATACCAGCCGAGCGTCGTGTTGTTGTCGTGCGTGCCGGTGTAGGTGATGCAGTTTTCTTCATAATTGTGCGGCAGAAAAGCATTGGTTTCCAGGCTGTCGCCAAAGGCAAATTGCAGCACCTTCATGCCGGGAAGTTCATTGCGTTCCAATGTGTCGATAACGTCCTGGGTGACAAGGCCGAGATCCTCGGCAATGACATTAAAATTCGGACACGCTTTTTGTAATGCCGCGATGAAATCATCCGTCGGCACTTTGACCCACTCGCCTTTGACCGCAGTTTTTTCTTCCGCCGGCACTTCCCAATAGGCGACGAGTCCACGAAAATGATCAATGCGGACAATATCAAATAATTTCAGGTTTTGCGCCAATCGATTGGACCACCAGGCAAATTTGTTCTGCTGCATTTTTTCCCAGTTGTAAATGGGATTGCCCCAGCGCTGGCCGGTTTTGCTGAAATAATCCGGCGGCACCCCGGCCACAACGTACGGCCTTTTCACTTCATTCAATTTAAACAGCTCGGGCGAGCACCACACATCCACGCCGCCATGCTCGACGTAAATGGGCAGATCGCCAATAATTTTGACATTTCTGGCCGCGCAATGCGCTTTTAACGCTTTCCACTGCTTATGCACAAGATATTGATGAAACTTGACGAACAGGATCTTTTCCGCCAGCTCTTTTCTTTTTTGCGCCAGTGCCGAGGTATGGCGATCGCGCAACTCCACCGGCCAGTCCACCCAGGACGCGCCGTCGAATTGATCCTTTAGAACGGAGAACAGCGCATAGTCATCCAGCCAAAAAGAATGCTCTTTTTCAAAGTCGTCAAAGTCCTTATCGGATGTGGATGTCCATCTTTTAAAAGCGATGGCCAGCGCATCCATTTTGTATTTTTTCACCGCCTCATAATCGACCGAGCCGTTTTGTTCGAACGGCGGTGCCGCAATGTCGTCTTTGGTCAGCAGTCCGTCGTCTGCCAACCGCTCGGGGCTGATGAACAATGGATTGACGGCAAACGCGCTGAGACTCGAATACGGGGATTCATAAAAGATCGCATCCGTGGGATTAAGCGGCAGGATTTGCCAGTATTTTTGCCGCGCTTGCGCTAAAAGGTCAACAAAACGAAAAGCCTCGGGACCAAGATCGCCAATACCATAAGCCGATGGGAGAGAAGTTATGTGGCAGAGAATACCGCTGCCGCGTTCAAGTTTCATAAAATTATCCTGTTGAAAAGAATTCAAACTATTCAGATTAAGTTGGGAAACGTAATCATTTTATAAAATATTTCCAAGCTGTCAGTGCGGGCACTTAAAAAATTGTAAAGATGCGATAGCGGCTTTTAGAGTCGTCGAGCGCGTGCTGGAGATTCAGCGAACAACAAACGTCGTTCAAAATCGAGCCGTTTTGCAGCATGTCAATGAGGAGTCGCGCATAGGTTTTTTCGCTGCCGTGGCGGCCGTCAATGCACTCGTTATCCGTTGAGCCACAATCGGAGACCTGATTGTAAACAAAAAAATCAAAATCATATTCCTTTTGAAGCTTGGAAATTTGGGACTCTATTTGATTCAAGTACGTATGATTGCCATTTTCCTTCATACGCTTATAAACGACATCCGCAAAGGGCGGCAGAAAACAAATCACGTAAATGTGATGCTGTTGGCAAAACAACAGGCAGTCCTCGAATACCTTGACGGCGTTTTCGTTAAATTGATCGCCATGCTCAAATCCGATGATGCCGTCTTCAACTCGAGCCAGCGTTTCCGCAAACTGAAAGTCACTCGCCGTTGGATCATTGTTTTCCAGTCTGGAAATCTGCCGGCCGTAATAAAAACTGCCGTCCTGGCGGAAACCGGACGAATCGAGCCTGGCATACAAGCCGACTTTGAAAATATCGTCCCGGGAAAAATCAATCTGAGACAGGTTGATTTTTTGCGTGGCGATATCCTTGTAAATTCGCAGGAAATTTTGCACCGATTTTTTGCGATTCAGAGACAAATTCGTCGTCCACCAGGTTGGCGGATTGGCGCGAAGGAGCTGGTCCTTGTTGGCATTAAACATCCATTGATCCAAACCGATGATGAGAAGGCGGGGCAATTTTTCCGTCGGCAAAATGGATAGAAAGGCCTGAAAATCAGCGATGGTCTCAACGACGTACCCAGCGTTATAAAACGATGTTTCAAACATGTTTTGCCGGAACTGTAATACACGCGAAGAACCAATGGCCATTACCTCAACGGGATCGTTTTCGAGAATGGTTTTGTATTTCAAGTATCGATAATTCTCTTCGTTATACGCATAGCCGAAAAGAGATGTGTGCGGCGCGTTTTTAATCGCAAAATCAATATTATAAAAATCTTCGCGCGACCACAACTGGATATAAATTGGAATCGCCGAAAATAAAAGAACAGGCAGTAGAAAGAGAAATAATTTGAGCAGAAATCGTTTCATAATCAAAATTGAAAATAGATAAATGTTTGCGGTTCGTTTTGAGCGAGAATCAGCATCAGGATGATGGCATAATAACATCCCCAAC
>CAYSNA010000280.1:0-1617 GCA_964432185.1 uncultured Cytophagia bacterium | reverse complement strand
CGCCACGCTGGAGGAGAATTGCAGCGCGTGTTGTTTGTTCCGCTGCAGCCATTCAACAATAATCAAAATGGGAAGAAAGATCCCGAGCAAACCAATATTGAGTTGCGGAGCGGCAAAGAATGACATTGAAAACAGACGTTGAATATAGTGAAACGCATGACTCAAATCTGCCGACCGGAAAAATATCCAGGAAAAACAAACAATTGTAAAGGTGAAAAGCATTTGCAGCAGTTCAATAACAGAGGGAAGAATTTTGCCATGTGCCACACTGTCCAAATGGCTGCGATTTTTTCTCATCAACAGCAACGGTAAAAAATAGAGCGCGTTGAGCAGTCCCCAAAAAATGAACGTCCAGTTGGCGCCGTGCCAAAAACCGCTGACGAGAAAAATGACAAACGTGTTGCGGATGATGTGCCACTTTGATCCACGGCTGCCGCCGAGCGGAATGTAGACGTAATCGCGAAACCAGGTGGTGAGGGAGATGTGCCAGCGCCGCCAAAACTCCGCCACATCGCGCGAAAAATAGGGGAAAGCGAAATTCTGCATCAGGTCAAAACCAAACAGCCGCGCCGTGCCGATGGCGATGTCTGAGTAACCGGAAAAATCGCCATAAATTTGAAAGGCAAAGAGGAAAACACCCAGCGCCAGGGTGCTGCCGGAATAGATGTCGGCGTTGGCAAAAATGTCATTAACAAACACCGCGCAGCTATCGGCGATGACGACCTTTTTGAACAAACCCCAGAGGATTTGCCGCAAACCATCGGTGGCTTTTTCAACATGAAAGTGACGTTCAGTTAAAAATTGCGGCAGGAGATGTTTGGCGCGTTCAATCGGGCCGGCCACAAGCTGGGGGAAAAAACTGACGAACGCGAAAAAGGCGATGATATCGTCCGTTGGTTTTTGCGTGCCGCGATAGACATCAATGGTGTAGGCCATGGTTTGAAAGGTGTAAAAGCTGATGCCGACGGGCAAGATGATATTCAGCGTGAACGTGTTCACCTGCAGGCCCAACATGGAGACGGCATCGTGCAGGCTGTCAACGAAGAAATTAAAATATTTGAAAAATCCGAGAAATCCGAGATTGACGGCCAGGCTGAGAATCAAAAAGAAGCGGCGACGTGAGTATGTGTCGGATTTAGCAATTAATTGCGCCGCACAAAAATCAACCAAAGAACTGATGAAAATGAGCGATAAAAAACGCCAGTCCCACCAGCCGTAAAAAATGTAGCTGACAACTAGGATGAGCGCATTTTGCGCCCGAAGATTTTTGAACGGCAGAAACCAGTAGAGGAAAAAAACAAGGGGTAAAAAAATGGCAAATTCGATCGAGTTAAAGAGCACCTACTATACCGTTTCCCTTAAAATATTCATATGCGACGCATCGTAGCAAATTTATTCTACGGTCTGATCAGGCGGCAAGCCCAACTGTTTATATAAATTGCGCCGACCGGCTTTGTCTTTTTCCAAAACGCTTTGCGCGTTCAAGGCCACTTCTTTGGCCACATACCGCGGCACCACAACGACGCCATCGCCATCCGCTACGACAACATCGCCGGGGCAGACGAGCACGCCGCCGATGGACACCGGACGATTCACCGATTCCAGCTCGTTGCGTCC
>CAYSNA010000279.1:0-7300 GCA_964432185.1 uncultured Cytophagia bacterium | reverse complement strand
ATTCAATTTATTATAAGAATCCACGCACTCTTTTTCAAGGTGAAACGTAATTTATTTGTTCAAGTGACAGATTTTTTCTATTTTTTACTGAATAGGGATCGAAACGCTGTGTACTAGTGGCTGTTAAAAAAGCATTTTGATCAAAAGAGATAATTTGCATTATGGAGTATGCATTGGATTCCACCGGGAGTTTTGTCGTTCAAGATCGCGCGGCGAATGTCAGGCGAATAACCAGCGATGCGCAGGCGATCGAGTTGTGCCAGGCAGGCCAAAAGTCGGCATTTCGTTACCTGGTTGATCAATATCGGGAACGGGCTTATTACAGCGCCTTGGGTATCGTTCGATCACACGAGGCGGCGCTGGATTTGTCGCAAGACGCCTTTGTGCGCGCTTACCGGCACATCCAGAAATTTGATACGACGAAAAAGTTTTTTACATGGTATTATCAAATTCTGCGCAACTTGTGTCTCAATTTTATTCGTGATAAAAAACGGCACGCGCGTTCGTTTTCCGAAGTGGATGAAAGTCAAATTAAAACGCTTTCGGATGAACGGGAAGATGCGTCGGCACTGGCCGAACAAAACGAATTGAAAGAAGCGCTCTGGGCGGCCATGGATGATTTAAAGCCGAAGGAGCGCGAAATTATCATGCTGAAAGATTTTCAGGATTTACCTTATAAAGAAATTGCGGACATTTTAGATATACCAATCGGCACGGTCATGTCCCGGTTGTTCAATGCGCGCAAAGCGTTAAAAGCCAAAATCGAGAGGATTTACTTATGAGCACCATAGCGGACAGGGAGCGATTCGAAAAACTGATGATGGGGGCTTTGGACGGTGAGCTGACGACGGATGAAGAAAGAGAATTTCAATCCATACTCGCTGCCGATTCTGCATTGGTTGAAGAATTTGAACAATATAAAAAATTGAAAAAGGCGACCACAACGATGAAATTCAAGGCGCCGCCGCCGGAGGTATGGGACAATTACTGGCTCGGCGTTTATAACAAAATGGAGCGCGGTATTGGTTGGCTCATTTTTTCCATCGGCGCGGTTATTTTGTTAACTTATGGCGGATTTAAAACGGTAGAAGCGGTCATCAACGATCCCGGCTTGGCTTTTATCGCCAAAGTTGGTATATTGCTGACAATTGGCGGTTTGGCCGTGCTGTTTGTTTCCGTGGCACGCGAAAAATTCTTTACACGAAAACACGATCCATATAAGGAGATCTTACGATGATGATCGTCACGTCAAGTCACATTGTCGGGCAAAAAATTGTCAAAACTCTCGGCATGGTCAAAGGCAACACCATCCGCGCCCGTTCCATCGGTAAAGATATTTTAGCGGGATTAAAAACGTTGGTTGGCGGGGAGATCGAAGAATACACCAAACTGATGGCCGAAGCGCGCGAACAGGCGCTTGACCGCCTGGAAGCGGAGGCCGAAAGCATCGGCGCCAGTGCGGTTGTTGATGTGCGCTTTTCCACCAGTGAGGTTATGAATGCTGCCGCTGAAATTTTAGTCTACGGCACCGCCGTGATTACTGAACCGGAATGATAACAACTTGAGGGAGAAAATAATGACGCACGAATTCGGCGCACCGTGGGGGAAATTGCTTATTGGCATGACCGCTTTTTTAATGATCATTTTAGTTGGGATTCCGATCTTTGCAACGGCGCGCGGACTGCCGGTTGAAAGGGCACTTTTTATATCAGGCGGTCCAATACTGATTTATCTCGGCGCGGCACTATTTACTATTCGCGGCTATAAAATTGCAAACGGCGTACTTTACATTAAGCGTTTATTCTGGTTCAATAAAATTGATTTGACTCGATTACGTGCAGTCAAGGTTGATCCTGACGCGATGTCAAAATCCATCCGCACGTTCGGCAATGGCGGCCTGTTTTCCTTCAGCGGTCGATTCCGAAATCCGGAACTCGGCGCCTACCGTGCCTTTGCCATGGATCCCAAAAAGTCGGTGGTGCTCATTTTTTCCGACCAGACCATTGTGGTCACGCCCGATCGCCCGGAAGAATTTGCCGGCGTCATCAAAAGTGTGACATCGGTTGAATAGAAAGGAAAAAGCATGCAGGAGTTGAATTATCGCTGCCCCAAGTGCGGCAACCTCGAATGTGAAATTGGCGAGATGCGCGCCACCGGCGGCACATTGAGCAAAATTTTTGACGTCCAAAACAAACACTTTACCCACGTCACCTGCACGCGCTGCAAATACACAGAATTTTATAAAGCTGAAAGCAGCATGCTTGGCAATATCTTTGACTTTTTTACCAATTAGAGTCATCCCCACCAAAAAAATGTTGAAAAAAAGCCCGACATGTGCCGGGCTTTTTTGTTGTTGGCTTTTTTCAGGATGGAAATTTATAATCTATTCGTATCGCAGCGCATCAACTGGATCCACGCTGGCGGCTTTGCGTGCGGGGAAAAATCCGGCGAGCAGGCCAATCAGCGTGAGGATGACGATGGACAGGACGACTATTTTTGTTGATAAAAGAGGCCGGGCCAGGTATTCGGTTGCGCCTTCACTGATGGGGATGAGCCAGATCAATTTGATCAGACCGATTGAAATGAGCAATCCCAGCGTGCCGCCGATAAAGGCGATCAACAGTGACTCAAAAATGAACTGAAAAATGATGGTGCGTTTTTTAGCGCCAACGGCACGTTTGATGCCGATTTCGCGCGTGCGTTCTTTGGCGACGACGTACATGATATTGGCCACGCCAATGCCGGCGATGATCAGCGTCATGGAACCAATGATGGCCAAAAAAATATTGACGCCGCGGAAAATCTTGCCCGACTGTTGTTCTTCTTCGATGAAATTCCACATGGGAACGGCTCGCTCGTCATTCGGATCAAATTGATATTTTTTGCCCAGTACCCGACGGATTTCCTGTTCCACCAGCAATCCGTCTGACGCCCGGACGGGCTTGACGATCATTTCATCGACATATGGGTCCCCATAAATGGCCTTAAAGGTTGAATAAGGAATGATGGCGCGATAATCATCAGGCCCGTTATTCATTGAGGTTTGCATCTTTTTCGGCATGATGCCGACGATGCGGAAAGGGGTGCCGTCCAGATCGATCATTTTGCCGACAGGATTGTCCGCGCAGAAAAATTCCTTTGCAATTTCACCGCCAAGAAAGACGACGCGTTTTCGTTCTTTTAAATCATTGCCGTTTAAAAACCGACCGCCCGCGGCGGGAAAGGTCCGCCGCAAAAATTCAAACTCGGGATAAACGCCTTCCATATGGGTTGACGAAATTTTATCGCCTTGTCGCAAGCGTACGCGCCGGCCAAGCCCCGGCACCGCCACGGAAACTTGTGGAATGCTGTTTTCAATGACGCGGCAGTCTTCCTCGCGCAGCATCACACGGCGGCCGATGGGAAGCCCTTCGAAAGGCAGCGTCGTTTGACCGCTGTACACGCGAATGATTCGATCACCGGCGTTCAACAATCCTTCCTGCATGCGAAAAGAAAGCCCTTCACCAAAAGCGATCAGCAACACCACCGCGATAATTCCCCAGGTGATGGCAATCGTGGTCAGGAAAGCGCGGGTGCGATGCGCATTTATATCCTGCAGAAATTCCTTTAATAAAATGAACAGGCGCATATCTAATATCTCAAACAATCAACAACGTTCAAGCGTGACGCCCGGCGCGCCGGAAAGTAACCGGCGAGAAATCCGATGGTGCTGAGAACGACGGCCGTCACCATGGCCACGGATATATTGAATTCAGGGATGCCGATGTAATCCTGCACCGGAAACGACGCGACGATGCTGATAATCATCAGCGCCAGGGCAAGTCCAACCAGAGCGCTCAGGCCGATGATGACAAACGATTCGGCAATGAATCCGCGCAAAATGGTGCCTCGTTTGGCGCCGGCCGCCCGTCGAATGCCAATCTCGCGCGTGCGTTCCTGCACAACAACGTACATGATATTGGCCAGGCCAATGCCGCCGACAATCAGCGTGATGATGCCGATCACGCCCATAAAACCGTTAAAGCCGAGAGTGAAATAAAAGATAAATTCATCAAACTCGGTGGTGTCCCAAATGCCGAGGGTTTCCTTGTCGTTCGGGTCGAATTTAAATTTTTTCGCCAGCGCCGAATAGACTTTGTGTTGGACCGCCTCCGACATCCGGGGATCATCGATCTGATAGACAAAATTATCGACATAATAATAACCAAAAATCGACTTGAAGGTGGTCATCGGAATGAAAGCGCGATCGCGGTCGCGTTGACTGTAGGACGAATTCTGGATTTTCTCTTTCATCACCCCAACGACCAAAAACGGCGTCTCGTCGATAAAAACGTATTTGCCGATGGCATCAGCGTTCTCGCCAAAAAGAAAATCACGCAGCCGGTTGCCGATAAAGACGACGCGGCGTCGGTGTTCGATATCGAGATCATTCAACCAGCGGCCGCCCGGTTCCGGCCAAATGTTTCGCATGACGCCATACTCGGGAATGATGCCGGTGATGTTCGGTTTATTCACCTTGTCGCCAACGCGAATCGCCGAACCCCAGCGACTGAACTCCGGACTCATGCGCGCGATGTCCGGTATTTCCGTGCGGATATATTCGATATCTGCATCCGTTAAACGAATGCGACGATCGCGACCATAACCTTCATATGGAATACTTGTCGCGCCCGGCCAGCAAATGGCAATGCCTTCGCCGATGCCGTGCATACTTTTGCTCAGCATCTTGCGAACGCCGACGCCGAACGACAGCAGCAGAATGACGGTCATCGTGCCCCAAATAATGCCGAACATGGTCATAAACGTTCGCGACTTGTATTGTCGCATATAGGAGAGTACGTCGTGCAGTGTATCGCGGAGCAGGCTCATAATTAATATCGATGAATTGAGTAGTTTATTATAGAAAAGACGGCAGGTGATGATGAAACACCTGCCGTCTTTGGTCTCATGGGTGATTTTTCACATTATAATTTATTCATATCGCAGCGCTTCAACCGGATCGACATTCGCCGCTTTGCGCGCGGGGAAAAGTCCGGCCAGCAGGCCAATCAATGTGAGAATGGAGATTGATGTGATGATGACCACTGGCGACAGCATGGGGCGGCCGAGAAACTGCATGGCACCCTCGTCGGAAATCGGCACCATCCACATGAGTTTGACGATGCCCAGCGAGATGAGCAGACCGATGCCGCCGCCAATAACGGCGATCAATAGCGATTCAAAAACAAATTGAAAAATGATATGCCGGCGTTTGGCGCCGACCGCCCGTTTGATGCCGATCTCGCGCGTGCGTTCCTTGGCAACGACGTACATGATATTGGCCACGCCGATGCCGGCAATGATCAATGTCATGCCGCCAATAACGCCGAGAAAAATATTCAAGCCGGTAAAGATTTTGGAGGAGATTTTTTCCATCTCGACCATATCCCAGATAGAGATGGCGCGTTCATCGGACGGATCAAATTGATATTTTCGACCGAGAATTTCTCTGATCTGTTGTGTCACCTGTTTGGTATTGTTGGGATTGCGCGTGTGAACCAGGATTTCACCAGTATAGCGATAGCCGTACAGCGCACGAAATGTCGTAAATGGGATGATGGCGCGCCGATCGTCAGGTCCATTGTTCATCGCGGTTTGCAGTTTCTTCGGCATGGTGCCGATGATGGTGAACGGCAAGCCGTCGAGCAATATGATCTCACCAACCGGATTTTCATAGCCGCACAATTCTTTGGCAATCTCGCCGCCGAGAAAAACAACCCGTCTGCGTTCATTGATATCGGTCTCATTGATAAAGCGTCCCCCGGCTGCGGGATAGGTGCGCCGCAAGGTTTCAAACTGCGGCCAGACGCCTTCCATGTGTGTCCAGGCCGCGTTTTCATTTTTACGAAGATGAACGCCGCGGTCAAATCCGGGATGCACTATATCAATATCGGGAATTGTTTTCTTCAGCAGCCAGGCATCCTCTTCCGAAAGACGAATGCGGCGGCCGGTCGGCAATCCTTGAAATTCTTTCGATGTTTGTCCGCTGTACATTCGAAGCACTTTGTCGCCGGCATTGAGAAAACTTTCTTTCATGCGAAAGCCGAGGCCGGTGCCGAACGCCATCAGCAAAATAATGGCCAGTGTTCCCCAGGTGATGGCGACCGTTGTCAAAAAGGCGCGCAGCTTTTGCTTTTTGATATCGGCGATGAATTCTTTTAACAGGAGAATGATTTGCATTCTGTTACAGTCCTTTTAATTCAAACTGAACTCGCACGAAGACACAAGGATAATAATTTCTTAATGTCTTTGTGACGTAGTGTCGGGCTAATCTTTTAAAATCGCAGTCACTCGACAACTTCAAGTCGTGAGGCCCGGCGCGCCGGAAAGTATCCGGCAAAAAATCCAACCAGCGACAGAATGGCAATGGATGCCAACGCCACCGGCAGCGAGAGCTCCGGATGGCCAACATAGTCTTCGATCGGCATCATGGAAATCAGTTGAATGAGGCCAAGGGCCAATAAAAAGCCAATGCTTGCGCCAATGCCGATGATCATAAACGCTTCAATCAAAAATTGCGACATAATGACCCGCCGTTTGGCGCCGATCGAACGTTTGATGCCTATTTCGCGCGTGCGCTCCTGCACGACCACATACATGATATTCGCCAGCCCAATGCCGCCAACGATGAGGGTGATGGCGCCAATGACGCCAAGGAACAGTTGAAAGCCGAACGAAAAGTAGTAAATAAATTTATCGGATTCGGTCGTATCCCAAATGCCCAGGGCGTTGCGGTCCGTTGGATCAAAGATAAAACGCTTGGCAAAGACGTCAAAAATTTTGTCTTCGACAATTTTATTGCGCGTGGGATTTTCAATCTGATAGACAATATTGCTCAAATAGCGCCAGCCGTAAAGCGACTGAAAGGTTGTCTGCGGGATAAAAACACGATCCGAATCACGATACGAATAGCTCGACGGCTGCGTCTTTTCCTTCAAAATGCCGATGACGCGAAACGGCGTCTCACCAATGTAAATATACTTGCCAATGGCATCCGTTCCTTCGCCAAACAGCAGATCGCGAATTTGGTTGCCGATGAAAACGACGCGCCGTTTGTGTTCCATGTCCAAATCGTTCAGCCATCGACCGCCGGCCTGGGCGATACAGTTGCGCATCGGCCCATATTCGGGAAGGACACCGGTTACCGGCACTTTGGTGACGGTTACGCCCACGCGCGCCGGTCGTGCGTAATAAATAAACTCGCCGCTGATGTCGTAGAATTCGCCGACCTCGCGACGCAGGAGTTAAAAATAATCCACGC
>CAYSNA010000278.1:6557-7314 GCA_964432185.1 uncultured Cytophagia bacterium | reverse complement strand
CAAGGATCGTTTTGCCGATGCGAGCGATTTTTATTTCGTCCTCGTTGGCAATATTAATGTGGAACAGATCAAGCCGCTGGTGCTGACCTATCTCGGCGGACTGCCGACGCAGGAACGCGACAACGAGATGCAGGACATCCACCTGGAAAAACTGCCCGGTACGCACGAGAAAGTCATTAAAAAAGGCATGGAAGAAAAAGCGCGCGTGCAGATTGCCATGCATGGTGATTACGACTGGACGCTCGAAAACAATTATGCCTTTCAGTCTCTGGCGCAGGTGTTGCGCATAAAACTGCGTGAAACTGTTCGCGAAGAAAAAAGCGGTACTTATGGCATCAGTCTGTCGGAAGGCAATTGGTTTGTTCCCAAGGGCAATTATCGGATTTATATCAGTTGGGGCTGCGAGCCGTCTCGAGTTGACGAGCTGACAGAGGCCGTATATTCTGTGATCGATAGCATAAAGACTTTTGGTCCGGATGATTTGGTGCTGACCAAAGTGCGCGAAACGCAACTGCGCGAGCACGAAACGAATCTCAAGGAAAACGGCTGGTGGAATGATCGGCTGGGCAATGCCTACTGGGCGAATTATGATCACGAGTTAATTCTGCAGGTGCCGGAACAGGTCGAAACGCTGTCCAAAGAGATGATCCGGGACGCGGCGAATAAATATTTTGATTATCAGAATGTAACGAGATTTGTGCTGCTGCCCGAAGAAAAGCTGGAATAACAACGATGTACATAAAAAAAGCCCGACCAG
>CAYSNA010000278.1:0-6514 GCA_964432185.1 uncultured Cytophagia bacterium | reverse complement strand
TTTAGATGCCAAATCCAAAAGTATAACCAACTCTTAGACCAACATAATTAAAATCCTCAATCACCATGTAAAGCACCGAGGCGTCCAGCGCGCCAATGCGAAGGCCAACGATGGGAGCAAAACTAAATTTGGATTCGGTCTTTTCTTCTTCCAGGTTTGCAATATCAGCGGCATCAAATTCATAAGTATAGGTAAAATTGTGCACACCAACTTGAGCGCCAATGTGGAATTTCGGGCCAACCGGCAAGCCGAATTCTTTGCGCAACCCAACCATGATGGGAACCGCCGTAACTTTGGCAGTGGCTGAGATGTTATCATCCAGCAGGGGCACGTCAACATCAAATTTCTGTTCGCCAAAGTTGATATAGCCGACATCAGCGGTTACATTGATAAAGAGAATATTGGCCATGGCAAATCCGGTTACGCCAAATCCGGTTGGATTAAACTCGGGGTTTTCTCCCATCGCCTGGTCGAGAGCCAGAGTTGCGGAAGGCTGCACCAGATTGGCATTGGCGCCAACACGCAGCCCGATGAGTGCAAAAGATTGACTAAAAAGAAAAAGGACAAGCAGAGACGCGAGGATAAAAAATCGTTTCATGATGTTTCCTCCAAAGATTGTAGGATGTGGCTTGAATTATCACTATTAATCGAATAAGCGACACTATTATTCCGCCTTTATCAGCGCGGTACGGACAACGACATGAGCTTCAGTCTGGTTCAAAATGAATTTTTTCAAATAAGCGATAAAATCTGTATGTTTAACAGAATTCATTTACTTTTCGTTGTGTTAAGATATTAAACTATTGTTGCTTTTTCAAACAATTATTCTACATTTGTCCAACAAAATTTGACAGGTAATATCGAACTTGGCATGAGTGATTTAAATACGGAAAACCGGAGCGATGTCTCATCGCAGCAGGATGTAAATATTGACGAGCCGCGCCTCTTCAAAGTGTTATTGCATAATGATAATTATACCACTATGGATTTTGTCGTGCATGTTTTGGAACTCGTTTTTCATAAATCGCTGGCTGAGGCGACGCAGATCATGTTGAACGTGCACCAAAAAGGCGTCGGTGTCTGTGGCATTTACCCGTTTGACGTGGCCGAAACCAAAGTGGCACAGGTGCATGTGCTGGCCAAGCAGAACGAGTTCCCGCTTAAAAGTAGTATGGAGGAAGTGTAAATGATGCTGACAACGGAACTGCAGATGACCCTGCAGGCTTCTCTCCGTGAAGCCAAAAAACGACGACATGAATTTGCGACGCCTGAGCACATTTTGTACGCCTTGCTGTTTAGCGATGCCGGCGCTGAAATCATTCTGGCGTGTGGCGGCGATATTGAGAGTTTACAGGAAAACCTGGAAGATTTTTTCGATACCAAACTCACCCGTCTGCCGGAGGATAAAAATATTCAGCCGCAGCAATCCATCGGTTTTCAGCGCGTCATTCAACGCGCCATTACCCATGTCGAGCGCTCTGAAGGCGATATCGTGGATTTTGGCGATATTCTTGCGTCCATTTTTGAAGAGCCGCATTCGCATGCCGCTTATTATCTCGCCTACGAGGGCATCACACGCCTCGATATTCTCGAATACATTTCGCACGGACAAGATGATCTTTTTGAGGAAAACGAAGCGGACGACGAAGAGGATTTTGCGTCACCTCGGGCCAAAAAGAAACAGAGCGCCTTGCAGACGTTTGCCGTCAATTTGATCGAAAAAGCGGCGAACGGCAAGATCGATCCGCTGATTGGGCGCAGGCATGAAATTGAACGCACCATGCACGTGTTGTGTCGGCGCACGAAAAACAATCCGATTTTTGTCGGTGAATCCGGCGTTGGCAAAACCGCCATTGCCGAGGGATTGGCGCTGCGAATCCATAACGGCGAGGTGCCGGAAATTTTAATCGATGCTGAAATCTGGGCGCTGGACATGGGCGCGTTGCTTGCCGGCACAAAATTTCGCGGCGATTTTGAGGCGCGTCTCAAAGGCGTCATCAGCGATATTCAACAACACAAAAATGCCATTTTGTTTATCGACGAGATTCACACCGTGGTTGGGGCCGGCTCCACATCCGGCAGTTCCATGGATGCCTCCAATATTTTAAAGCCGTTTCTCGCCTCCGGCGATGTACGCTGTATTGGCTCCACCACCTATGACGAATATAAAAATCATTTTGAAAAGGATCATGCGTTTTCACGCCGATTCCAAAAAATTGAAATTACCGAGCCGACCGTCGAAGAAACAGTGCAAATTCTCAATGGCCTCAAATCGCGTTACGAATCATTCCACAATGTAAAGTACACCAAACCGGCGCTGCAAGCCGCGGTTGAGCTGTCAGCCAAATACATCAATGATCGCTTTTTGCCGGACAAGGCTATTGATGTGATGGACGAAGCCGGTGCTTCATTTCGTCTGCAACCCCAACACAAACGCCGCCATACGGTGAATGTTGCTGATGTTGAAAAAGTCGTCGCTCGTATCGCTCGAATTCCGGCCCGCAAAACCTCGTTCAATGAAAAACGTCAGCTTGAGAACCTCGAGCACAATTTAAAAGATGTGATTTACGGACAGGATCATGCGATCGAATCCATGGTCACGGCTATAAAACGGTCGCGCGCCGGACTTGGGCGCCCGGAAAAACCGATTGGCAATTTTCTTTTTGCCGGTCCAACGGGCGTCGGCAAGACCGAGGTGGCTCGCCAATTGGCCATTCAGCTCGGCGTGCATTTTGAACGTTTTGACATGAGCGAGTACATGGAAAAACATGCGGTCGCGCGGCTCATCGGCGCGCCTCCCGGTTATGTCGGTTTTGATCAGGGCGGATTATTGACGGATGCCATCCGAAAGCATCCGTACACGGTTTTACTTTTGGATGAAATTGAAAAAGCCCACGAGGATTTGTTCAACATTTTGTTACAGGTGATGGATCACGGAACGCTCACGGACAATACCGGCCGCAAAGCCGATTTTCGCAACACTATCCTCATCATGACTTCAAACGCCGGCGCCCGCGAAATGAGCGCGCGCGGTATCGGCTTTGGTGAGCAGGAGAGCGGCAAAAGCGACAAAGCCATTGAACGCCAGTTTAGTCCGGAATTCCGCAACCGCCTTGACGGTATCATTCACTTTAATCATCTCAACACCGAGATCGTTGAGCAGATTGTCGAAAAATTCATCCGCGAGTTGCAGGTGCAGCTAATCGACAAAAAAGTGACCATAGAGGTGACGACCGCCGCGACCTCCTGGCTCGCAAAAAAAGGCTACGATCCGATCTATGGCGCACGGCCGCTGGATCGTGTCATTCAGGAAAACATTAAATCAAAACTGGCTGATGAGATTCTTTTTGGCAAACTGGAAAAGGGTGGTCGCGTCAGAATAGATCTTGACCAGGAGACGCTTGTGTTCGATTTTCAGGAAAAATAAAAAGAACCGGGGGGATTTCGCTGTGGCGTCCTGTGGTCGATAGCCAAGCGGCGTTTGCACCACAAAAGAGGGGAAGATGATCGTCTGGAACGAAAACCTGTTATGTTGAGTTTTGTCATGTCGTGCTGTCAAATGGGCGCGACATGCCGCAGGTTCGGGAAAACCGGACAAACAAGACCTTCCAATTTTTGCACAAATTATGTACATTGACGCCGAATAATCGTCATGAGGATAACAATGGTTCGCGCTGCTAGACATGCTATTCTTTTTCTGGGCCTGATAACATTGTGCCGGGCACAGACCGCATCCCCTTTTAATTCTGCATCCGATATTCACATCGTATCCTCAAGTTTTTCCGGAATTGAACTGGAAATCCAGGTTCCCGATCCGGAAATCAAAACCGATGCTGCCGGCAAAAGTCTGCATCTGCCGGGCTATTCTGCCACAATTACGCCGGGGCATCCCGCAATGCTGGTGCGGGGCTTTCCGGTTGCCCTTCCTCCACAAGCACAGCCGTCACTTCGAGTGCTGCACATCGAAGAAAAAACCGAATTCGTTGGTCAAATTGCACCGGCGCTCTCTTTGCAAAACGAGAGTCCGAATCCTGATGAAAATGGTGCGTCTTTTCAGCATGTGAAAGATGAAAACGCTTATCGAGCCAATCTGTTTTTGCCGGAAACCAATCTGAGTCTTGGCGCGCAAAGCAGAATGCGAGACCTGGAAATTGTGTCGCTGCTGTTTCACCCGATTCGTTACAATCCGGCCAGCGGTGAAATAAAACGTGTCACCACAATACGATGTGCTGTGGATTTTCATTCGTCCGCAGCGACGAGTCCCCCGATCACCACGGAAAACTCGGAGCCGTTCAACACGATTTTTAGTAAAACAGTGATAAATTACCACCAGGCGAAAAATTGGTCGGCGCCGCGTCAGCGACTGGCCAAACAATCCTACTATTTTTTGCAAGAGGGGAACGAGTGGCTCAAAATTTATACAGATCGAGCTGGGTTGTACAAGATTAGCGGGGAGGAATTACAGGCTGCAGGATTGAACATGACCGACGTAAATCCGCAGAACCTCCGTTTGTTCAACCAGGGCGAAGAGGTTGCATTACGAGTGGCAACTGACAACAACACTACACTCAAATTGGACGATTATATCGAATTTGTCGCGCGCGCCTTTAAAAGCGAGTATACGACAAGCAATGTTTACTGGCTGACGGTCTCGGACCATCGCGGCAAACGCATGCGTTTTGCAAACGGCGCCCCGGCTGATGCGCCAACACTCTCCTTCGGCGAGCACATTATCTCGGTTGAAAAAGATTTTTTTCATATCGCCAATTTTCCGGGGCATACGGATCAGGAACACTGGTTCATGGACAGCCTGTTTGCACCGGCAACCAAACGATATGCTGTTGATTTGGGCGCCATTGCGCGTACCGAAAATATCGATGCCTCCTTTACGCTTGGTATGCTGGGGTATGCCGCAAATATCAATGTGCAGCCGGATCATCACACGGTCGTCAAACTCAATGATCAACACATTTATGAAAAGTGGTGGGACGGACGAATTACTTTTACCGATTCTGTTCAGGTGGCATCTTCCATTCTCCAGGACGGTGTTAATTTTGTCGAAATCACCGGACCGGCGGATACCGAAAATAAATTTCTCGACTGGCAGGTCATTGATTA
Source organism: uncultured Cytophagia bacterium (assembly GCA_964432185.1). Classification (GTDB taxonomy): domain Bacteria; phylum Zhuqueibacterota; class Zhuqueibacteria; order Residuimicrobiales; family Krinioviventaceae; genus Kriniovivens. The sequence continues at coordinate 1,396 of CAYSNA010000278.1, read as the reverse complement.
TTTTAAACTGAAATACGACCGCGAAAATATAACGGAGAAAGACAGTCTTGCCTTTTCCATAAACAATACCGGTCGCTTTACCATTAAAGCGCGTGGATTTTCCGATGCGGCCATTTTTGTGTATGATATTTCTGATCCAAACGATCCGGTGATGATCAATGGCAGTCTTAAAGAAAATGATCAACTTTTATTCGACTATTCGACGACGGCCAGTCGTTTTTTGCTCGTTTCGGACGCCTTTAAGAACCATCCCACAAAAATTGTTAAAGATGAAAATTCGCACTGGCGCGATCCTCTGAATAGCGCAGATTACGTTGTCATCGCCTATGATGACTTTGCCCCCGAAGTTGCGCCGTTGGTCAGTTTTCATCAGGCCAATGGACGTTCTGTCGCCATTGTCAAGGTGCAGGATGTCTATGACGAATTTGGCAATGGATTGTCTGGAAAAAGGCCGATCAAAGATTTTCTCGCCTATGCGTACGAAAATTGGGCGACCGCGCCAGCTTTTCTCCTGCTTGTGGGGGATGCGTCGTGGAATCCGCGCCGCTTGCGCCCGGAACTGGAGAGCTATGGGGCGGGACTTGTCACTGATTTTGTGCCGACGCATTTGTTCGAAGCGGATGTTGAACACGCGCAAGCAACCTCGGATTCGTGGTTCGCCTGTTTTGATGGTGCAGATGATGTTCTTCCGGACATGCTCGTTGGCCGCTTGCCCGCACGTTCACGGATCGAGACGCAGTATATGGTGCAAAAGATTTTGGATTATGCCACACGTTTCGAAAAAGGCGATTGGCAAAAGACGGCCACCTTTGTTGCGGACATCGGCGAAGGCGGCGCGAATGCGTTTGAAGACTCCTCGGACGCTTACATTCGCACGTACCTGCCGGCGGATTTTATCGCGAATCGCGTTTATCTCAGTTCTCTCGGTCTGGCGCCAACCCGGGCGGCGATCAAAAAGGCGTTTGAACAGGGATGTCTGACTTTGAATTATTTCGGCCACGGCGCGGTCGGTTTGTGGGCCAAACAAAATATATTTTCAAACCAGGATATCCCGAGTTTACAGCCAAACCGTCACCTGCCGTTTCTTTTTACGATGAGTTGTATTAACGGCTATTTTGCTGATCCCAATCCATCGGCGTCTGCCCTCGGTGAACTGTTGATGACGGCTGAGGGCAAGGGTGCGCTTGCTGTTTTTACAGGATCGGGCAAAGCGTTCGCCTCCACCTTGCAGCCGCTGGCCCATCAACTTTATTATGCGCTTTATACGGAGCACGATCCATATGTCGGTGCCTTTACCAATGCCGGCTTGTTGAATATGTATGCCACCTATCCGGCCAGTACGGATCATGTTCGATTTTATATCTTGTTTGGCGATCCGGCGACGCGTCTTCATTAC
>CAYSNA010000277.1:0-7341 GCA_964432185.1 uncultured Cytophagia bacterium | reverse complement strand
ATTATCGAGTCCGTCTTCCAGTGCCGCGTTTTTGACTATTACGGCATGGCCGAACGCATCGCCGCCATTCACACTTGCGAGCACGGGAGTTACCATGTCGTGCCGGAGTACGGCATCGTCGAGTTTGTGCGCAATCCCGTCTTCGATGGTTATTACGAAATCGTTGGTACGGCGCTGAACAACAATGCCATGCCGCTCATCCGTTATCGTGTTGGCGATATTGCGGACAAGTCGGCGCACGACTGCGCTTGCGGCCGAAACTATCCGGTGATCAACGGCATCGTCGGCCGCACGGACGATTCGATCATCACGCCATCTGGAAAAATAGTGGGACGTCTGGATCATATTTTTAAAGGTGTCAATCATCTGGTACAGGCGCAAATTTACCAGCCGCAGCAGGATAAAATTATTGTGCGCATTGTGCCGGATTCGTCGTTTTCGTCAAAGGATGGCGATGTAGTGCTGGAAAAACTCTATCACCGCGTGGGCGATGGAATTCGGTTTGAACTTGAGCGGGTGACGGATATAGGACGGACCTCGCGTGGAAAAATAAAATCCGTTGTGTCGGATGTGATGAGTCATCGCGAGTTAACGATCCAAAATTGATTTGGATTCCATTTTTAAGGACAAGTCATTGCGAACGAGCGGAGCGACTGTGGCAATCTCCAAAAAATGAGCAATCCCTTTTCCCAAAGATCGCCACGCAGGTCAACAAAAAACGTTGACCTGCTCGCGATGACTTTTTTGTCCTTAGAAGCCGCCCAACAAAGAGCGTTGGACGGCTGGCGATGACTTGGCTTTTATAGCAATTAAAGGAGATGCAAAAATGAATATCAGTGTTGTTGGGTTGGGGTATGTCGGTTGTGTCTCGGCCGCCTGTTTTGCCGAGATGGGACACCAGGTGATCGGCGTTGACGTGAACGCCGCCAAAGTGCGACTTTTATCGCAGGGTATTTCCCCGATTGTTGAAGATCGGATTTCAGATGTGATCGCCGAGCAGGTGATGTCCGGCCGCCTCGTTGCCACGTTGGATGTGAATGATGCGGTGAAAAAATCCGACATCGTTTTTATCGCCGTCGGCACGCCGAGCAATCCCGATGGCAGCCTCGATTTCAGTTATGTGGATCAGGTCTGTTGCGATATCGGTCTTGCTCTCAAACATAAAGAAAATTACACATCCGTTGTGCTGCGCAGCACGGTGCTGCCCGGTATTGCCGAGACCATCGCCATCCCGCGGTTGGAAGAATTTTCCGGCAAAAAAGTGGGCGAGAATTTTGGCTTTGCATTGAATCCGGAATTTTTACGCGAAGGCAGCGCGGTATCCGATTTTTACAATCCCCCCAAAACCGTCATCGGCCAGGTGGATGACAAAACCGGTGACCGCCTCGAAGCGTTGTACGGCGCCATTGAAGCGCCGATCTTTCGCATCGGGCTTGGCGAGGCGTCGATGATTAAATATTCGGACAACGCCTTTCATGCGCTCAAGGTGGCGTTCGCCAATGAAATCGGCCGCCTGTGTAAAAAGTTTCACATCGACTCCCGCGTGGTCATGGATGTGTTTTGTCAGGATACCAAGCTCAATCTGTCGCCGGTGTATCTCAAACCCGGTTTTGCATTTGGCGGCTCGTGTCTGCCCAAAGATCTGCGCGCCATCACCCAGCATGCGCGTCACGCGGATATTAAAGTGCCGTTGATGGAATCGGCGCTCGAAAGCAATTCCGAGCATATCCGTTTTGCCACGGATGTGGTTCGACAAGATCAGAGCAAACGCGTCGGCATTCTCGGCATCAGTTTTAAAGAGGGCACGGACGATCTGCGCGAAAGCCCGATGATGACGCTGGCGGAGCGTCTTTTGAACGAGGGGTATTCGCTGAGCATTTATGATGAAAACGTCAGCAGCGCGCGGCAGCGCGGCGCCAATACCGAAGTAATGAAAAAGCAGGCGCCGTATCTTGAAAAATTGATGGCCAACTCGATTGAAGACGTGCTCGCCAAATCTGATGTTGTGCTCATTGGCAATAAAAATAAACGGCATCAGGTGGTGCTGGGAGATTTGAAAAACGGACATCGTATCATCGATCTGTCCGGACTCGAAAATGCGAACAAGGAACATATCGCCGAGGTGAATTATGAAGGATTATGCTGGTAAAGTTTTAATTATCGTGCAAAATCTGCCGGTGCCGTTCGACCGGCGGGTCTGGCTCGAGGCCAAAACATTGCGCGATTATGGGCTCAAGGTGTCGGTCATTTCGCCCAAATCCAAAGAATTTGACAAAAGTTATGAACGTATTGATGATATCGCCGTGTATCGCTACACCATGCCGGTGCAAGCGGACGGCGTGTTGAGTTATATATTTGAATTTGCTTACGCCTGGCTGGCAACGGCGTTTTTGTCGCTCAAAGTGTTGCGTCGCGAGGGCTTTGACGTCATTCAAGCGTGTAATCCTCCGGACATCTATTGGCTGCTCGGCAGAATGTACAAACTGCTTGGCAAGACGTTTATTTTTGATCACCACGATTTATCGCCGGAAATGTTTGACGCGAAATATCATGGCGAAAAGCGATGGCTGCGAAAAATATTGATGTGGCTGGAGCGTCGCACTCTCAAAACGGCCAAACTGGTGTTGAGCACGAATGATTCCTATAAAACCGTGGCCGTGGAACGCGGTGGTAAAAATCCGGATGACGTTTATGTTGTGCGGACCGGACCGGATTTAAATCGGCTGAAAGTGAGAGAGCCGGAACCCGAACTTAAATTCGGCAAAAAACACATGGTCTGTTATGTCGGCGAAATGTGCCCGCAGGACGGGGTGGATGTGCTGCTCAAGTCCATTCATTTTTTTACTGAAAAAATCGGCCGAGCAGACACGCATTTTGTCCTTGTTGGCGGCGGCCCTGCTATGCCGGGGATGAAAAATCTGAGCGAGGAGATGGGATTGTCGGATGTCGTCACCTTCACCGGACGGGTGTCGGATGAAGCGTTGTGCCGTTACATTTCCAGCGCCGATGTCTGCGTTGATCCCGATCCCTGGACGGAATGGGCGAATCATTCGACCATGAACAAGATTCTCGAATACATGACGTTCGGCAAACCGATCGTGGCGTTCGATTTGGACGAACACCGACATTCGGCGCAGAACGCGGCGGCGTATGTGCAGCCGAACGATACCCAGCTTTTTGCCGAAGCCATAGACGATCTGCTCAATGACCCGCAGCGCCGCGCCTGGATGGGCCGTCTCGGCGCCGATCGGATTCAGGGGCATCTCTCATGGACTCATACACACCGCCCACTGGTCGCGGCGTACAATCGGCTTTTCCCCAACATGATGAGTCTTGAAGAGACCGAGCAGAATGTGCTCGATATGGCCCTGGCCAAAATCCAAAATGATATCGTCACCGAATTGTTCGAATCACTGGACAGCCCGAGCTGGGATGAGCTGGAGTGGGTTGCCTCTGACGACGATATTGATATGGAGCAATTCCGGGAAAGAGTTTTTGAGAACGAGTTTAGTCATGTTTAAAAAAAATACACTGCACCCGGAGATCTTGCATAGGGAGTCAAGGCTGTAAATTATTGCGAGCTAATAATTCGAAAAACAGAATTTCATTTAAAAGGTCAAGTCATTGCGAAGGAACGGAGTGACTGAAGCAATCTCTCGTAAAAGAGCAATTCCTTTCATTGGAGATCGCCACGCAGGCCAACACAAAACGTTGACCTGCTCGCGATGACTTGCAGGCATTGTAAACGATCACTTCTGTGATTTAAACCGAGTAGATTATAGGTACTATTATGAAAAAGTTTGCATTTATTTTATTATTTATCCTGTCCTCACTCACACTGATGCACTGCAGCGCCGTTACCGAGCCGACACAATCCGGTTGGACGGCCATGAACAAGGGGCTGCCAAGAAACGCGACGGTTACGGCGATCACCAATGTTCCGAATACAAATACAATTTTTATCGGCACGCACAGCGGCATTTACAAATCCACGAACAACGGCGAACTGTGGGTGGAAAAAAATGCCGGTCTGAGCGCTTTGGACATGTCCTGCCTGGCCGCTGATGACGCCGCATCAAATATTGTTTACGCCGGCGCCTGGGGCAATGGAGTATTTCGTTCCCTAGATGGCGGCGAAGTCTGGGAATCAGTATGGACCTCGGATAAAAATCCGCACATTAACGCGCTTTTTGTCTCGCCGCTCGATCACGCTGTGTACGCCGCCACGGAACATGGTCTGTTCAAAAGCACGAATTCTGGCGACTCGTGGTCGCATATTTTTAATTATGGCAAAATTCGCACGGTGGCCGTGCATCCCAATGATCCGGCGACTCTTTATATTGGCGCGCGCTGGCACGGCAACCTGCGCAGCGAGGATGGCGGTCAAACGTGGCACAAAATCAACAATGGTGTTTACGATGCTGGGCAGGATGTCGCCGCTGCCAACTGTTTCCTGTTTAAATCGTCAAATCCGAGCGAAATTTTTATGAGTACAGGCTGGATTGACCTGTATAAAACGCAGAATGGCGGCGATGAATGGCAGCATGTGGCACAGGATTTGTCTGAACGATCAGTGACAGCGATTTATGGTCGCTCGAAAAAAATGTGGGCCTTGTCCGAAACCGACGGTCTTTTTGTCACCACCAACGACGGTGATTCCTGGACGAAATCGGACGACGGTCTGGGCGAATTGAAAATAAAATCGCTCTACTTGACAAAGACGAAATCCGGCGCGCTGTTCGCCGGAACGCTTGGAAACGGAATCTATAAATATGTTGGCGAATAGGCGACTGTACAATGTTCTCATTTTTTTGGTTCTGCTCGGTGGATTGGCCCTTCGATGGCTTTATGTAGCGCAGCTCGATAATAAGCTGTGGTGGGTGGATGAAGTTGATTATCTCGCGCTCGGCACATCGATCGCCTCGGGCGACGGCTTCGCCACGGCCAACGGCGAACCCACGGCATTTCGTCCCCCGGGTTATCCGTTGCTGCTGGCCGGACTCGAACACATTGGTTGCAATACCGTCGCTGAAATTCGTCTTGCTCAGGTTTTTATCAGCACACTTACTCTCTTTTTTCTCTTTCTCCTCTCTCTCAAAATAGCGGGTCCTGTTGCGGCGCTGGTTTCGACTGCCGTCGCAGCAGGTTACCCCTATTTTATTTTTGGCGCGGGTACCCTGTATCCGCTCACCTGTTTCTCATTTGCGCTTGTCGCATCAATCTACTTTATGTTGAGTCAGAAAAAGATGCATGTCGCGCTTGCCGGTCTGTTGATGGGGGCCGCGATTTTAATGCGAACGTCCGCCGTCGTTCTGGCTTTTTCGGTTATCGTGTGGCTTTTTTTTATGATGCGCCGATCCATCAAAAAATATTTTTCCACCGCCATAATTTACGGACTCGCATTGACAATTGTTGTGGCGCCGTGGTTGATTCGAAATTATACTGTTTTTGGCAAACCGATGCTGTCGTCAAACGGCGGCCGCAATTTGTGGCTTGGTAACAATCCGAAAAGTACAGCGAATACGGGCAGCGATATTGCCATGCCGCCGGAGCTGGAAGCGCGCATTGCTGCGGCCACTGAAGTGGAAGCCGATGCCATTTATGCGGCTGAGGCGAAAGAATTTATCAAAGCCAATCCCTGGCATGCGTTTAAATTATCCGCGCAAAAAGGAGTCGCGTTTTGGCGGCTCGATCCATCGCCGACCACCGAGGGCTATCCCCGCTATAAAAATATTTATTCGATGCTCAGTATTGTCAGTGTCGCGCCGGTTTTTCTTCTGGCTATTTTGGGAATTTTTCTCGCGGATCGCGAACACAAAAAAATAATGCTGTTATGGATTCTTTTTGCCTTGTCCTTTACGGCGCTGCATGCCGTCTATATTTCCAAAGTGCGCTTTCGATTGCCGCTGGATTATTTTTTCATCATCATGACCGGTTCGGCTGTCGCGACGCTTTGTCAACGCTCAACTCTGATTCAAAAAATATCAACACGATTTTCCGCAGGATTACTCTATGACCATGACTCGTCCACTCTTTCTTTTTCTGCTTCTCGTCAGCATTAGGATTTTTGCCGCGACCGGCTGCGAGGTCACCATTCTCGAATCCACCAATCGATACATAATCGCACAAGCCCGGTTCGATTCCATTTCGTTTGTCCGGCAGCAACAGGACGGCGACTGGTTCACGTTTATCAAACTTGCCGGCGCCGGCGAAACAACAGAGCCGGGCGCGCCGAGACTGCCGCTGGCGACCATTCGTCTCGGCATTCCCGAAACAGCGCAACCGCAGATTTCAATTCTTACTCAGCAGATGGAGGTGAAAAATATTGGCGCGATTCAAATGGTCGATGTCCTGGATTCGGCACCCGAGTCTTTTTCCCAATCCGCTTTTTATCCCGATGCCGCTGCAGAAATTGCTCTGGACGCGGTGATTCGCGATCAACGCGTGCTGTACATTCACCTTTTTCCGGTTCGCTATCAGCAGAAAACACAATCGGCTCAAATTTTAAAAAGCCTGCAATTTAAAATTGATTTTGGGCTGGACACGCAGCCGTCATTTGCTGCGATGTCTTTTGCATCCGATTCTCTGTTCGATGCCATGCTCGATAATGTCGATGATAGCAAAAAGTGGCGGCGTTCCGAAAAACCATCTTTGGCAAAAGTGACTCACGCGTCCAATTTTCCGATGGCGAAATTGGTCGTCAAAAAAGCCGGCGTCTACAAGGTGACGGGCTACGAGCTGCTGCAAAACGGCGTTGATATCCACAGCATTGATCCGCGCACCCTGGCGCTGTCCAACAAGGGGCAGCCGGTACCGATAATCGTCGAAGGAAAAAACGACGGGACATTTGATTACGAGGATCGGCTTATTTTTCTCGGGCGCGTCAATTCCGGCGAACATACTCATTTGTCGCTTTTTTCGGATAACAATGTTTACCAGCTCACCTGGGGCGGACAAGGTTTGGCGTTCACCGAATTGGCCGCCTCCCCCAACGGGACGGAAACCGATACGCTGGACACCACGCCGCATTCTATTCATTTTGAAAAAGACTTGCGTTACGAGCGACAGGTCGGCCACGACAACGGTGAAGACGATCACTGGTTCTGGGAAAAATTGATGAACGATGAACGCATTAATTTTCCGATTTCGCTTCCCGGATTGATCGAGAACAGTCAGCTCCGGATGACGGCGAATTTTCACGGCCTGTCCGAATCGAATGAGGTCGAGATGAATCATCACGTTTTGGCTTATATCGATGACCAACAAATTGGCGAGGCGTACGGATCGCAGAAAAAGCCGTTTTCGCTCTATTCGAGCCGATTTTCGCTCAATGGGCGCAAT
>CAYSNA010000276.1:0-7341 GCA_964432185.1 uncultured Cytophagia bacterium | reverse complement strand
GCGGGTGCCGGCATTGATGATCATCTGCACTTTCACATCGTGCCGCGCTGGAACGGCGACACCAATTTTATGCCGGTCGTCGGACATACCAAGGTTCTGGCGCAATCCTTGTATGACACCTACGATGCTCTCAAGCCCCTGTTTGAAAAGTCCGGTTTATGAGCCGGATTTTTCCTGCGCTTTCACCTCATCCCACACCTTGTCAAGTTCTTCAAGCGGCAAATCGTGCATCTGCTGGCCACGGGATTTAAATTCGTCCTCCACCTGTTTAAAGCGGCGCTCAAATTTTTCACACGCTTTTCGCAAGGCCTGTTCGGGTTCGGTGCGCAAAAATCTGGCGAGATTGACGATGGCAAACAGCAGATCGCCGAGTTCTTCTTCGGTATGGGCGGTATCGCCGGAGGCCCAGGCTTCTTCCAGTTCGAAAATCTCCTCGCGCACTTTATCCCATACCGGATCAATTTTATCCCAATCAAAACCGACCGCAGCGGCTTTGCCCTGCAAACGATGCGCGCGCAACAGCGCCGGCAACTGTTTCGGCACGCCGTCAACAGCGGAGCGCTTGCCCTCTCTTTTTAATTTCGATTGTTCCCAGGCCTGCGTCTGTTCTTCCACCGTTTCGATTTTTTCATCGCCAAAAACGTGCGGGTGCCGGCGGATGAGTTTTTCGTTGATTTCATCCAGCACATTCTCCATGTCAAATCGCCCATCCTCTTTGGCAATTTGTGCGTGAAAAACCACCTGCAGCAAGACATCACCAAGCTCACCCGGCAAATCCTCAAAACGACCTTCATCGATCGATTCGATGACTTCATAGACCTCTTCAAGCGCATGCCGACTCAGGGATTCGTGCGTTTGTTCAATATCCCAGGGACACCCGTTTTCGCCACGCAAGGTCGCCATAATGTCCAAAAGCTGCTGAAATTTATCCTCGGATTGCTTCACATTTTTCTCCTGATTTTAAGCGCTAAAAGTATTGAAATTCAAAGGCAATTGCAAAACTTTAGTTGACAGTTTAGGCTGTGTTGACTAGTTTTATAAAAAAACGAACTTGGTTAAATTGTCGGATCGACACAAGAGAACTGGATTGATGTCAAGCTTGAAAAAAATGTTCCGCCTGATTCCCGGTGTGATTCTTCTTTTGCTCTCATGCAACAGAACCCTGTTACGAGAAACGCCGCCTCCAGTGGTGCCGCTTTCTGCCCGACTGGATTCGTTGCTCGATGCGCCGGAGTTGGCCAATGCCATCGTCGGTATTTGTGTGCACTCGCTGAAAACGGCTGACACGCTGTACGAAAAAAACGCCCACACTTTGCTGGTTCCGGCGTCCAATCTTAAATTGCTGACGACGGCAACGGCGCTGAGAACGTTAGGGCCTGACTATCGGTTTACAACCCGACTCTATTTAGACGGCGCCATTCGCGACTCGACGTATTATGGCGATCTTATTTTACACGGCGGCGGCGATCCGACGCTCGTTTGGGTGGACAGTTGCGCCGGCGTGCCGCGCTTTCAATCGCTGGTGCGTGATCTGCGCGCGCTCGGCATCCGTACTATTAAAGGCCGGCTCATTGGGGATGACAGTTTTTTTGATGACCAGTTCTACGCTGTCGGCTGGTCGTGGGAAAACGATCCGTATTCTTTTCAGCCCGAACTCAGCGCGCTGTCCATCAACAATAATTGCGTTGATTTTACGCTTTACGGCGAATCGCCGGGCGCACCCGCCTCAATCCAGCTGTCGCCGCCATTTCCGCACATCCATGTGGACAATAAAATTAAAACTGCTCAGTTTTCCGATGTGTCGATTGAACGTCAAAGAGGAACGAACACATTTAGTGCTCGCGGCACGATAAAAACAGGAGAGACCCTGCGACGCACGCGCACCATTTTTAATCCGACACAAAGCGCTGCCGAACTATTCGGCCTTTTGCTGAACGACGCCGGCATTGCCTGCGATTCGATTGTTGATATGGATGATCTGCCGACTGTTTTCTACAATCCGGATTCAACTCTTTATCTTGAAGTACAATCTCCCCTGCTCGCCGACATCATTACCGACATCAACAAAAAAAGTCAAAATCTGGCTGCCGAGCTCGTGCTCAAATGTATGGGGAAGGAACTGCTCGGCGACGGCAGCAGCGCTGCCGGTGCGCGCGTGGTGATGGAGTACTGGGCGCCAATCGGCCTCAACTCGGCGCACACCAACATGGTTGACGGTTCCGGCTTGTCGCGTAAAAATCTGCTCACTGCGGCAGGCCTAGTGGCCGTGCTCAAAAGCATGCGGTCGGATTCGGTTTTTTACCACAGCCTGCCGGTGTCCGGTTTTGACGGCACGTTGAACGGAGGCCTGTGGACCAACGACCGCAATGTCCGCGCAAAAACCGGAACTCTCGACTATGTTAAAGCGTTATCCGGATACATCGACACGCAGACCGGTGATGAATTGGCCTTTTCCTTTATTCTCAATCACCATCTTGTTGATGCAGAAAAAATTATTTATATTCAAAACAGGTTTTGCCAGATTTTGGCGCAGCAATAATTAAGAGGTGCGTTATGTCGTTTTTTAGCAAATTGGAACAACCGCGCGAATTTAAAATTGAAACGTATTACTACAATCAAAATGAGCCGGACGATCCGAAACGACGCATTCGTTTCCGCCGCATTCGGCATTCGAAAAAAATATCGCGAACCAATCCATTGCGTTTGATTTTTGCGATTGTCTTGCTCGCTCTCGTCATTTACATGTTGCAGCGAGAAACGAAAAATCTCTCCAGCAGTTCCGCACCGGACCGCATTCAGCTCGAAGATATTATCGTCATCGAGTGATTGACCGCCCGGTCGCCGGTCAAGTTTGGACTTTGATACTATTCATTTTATACTTAAATTGACAGAACATTCGAAACACCTTTATTTTGTTTTTTGAGAAGCAACGTTTTCAGGACGAGGACACCATCAGCAACCGTGGACGACAAATTCTCTCCGGAGCGTTCAAGACAACGCTTTCTTTTTTTCGCAGCAAAACGCGCAAAAGCCTCGATTTTTTCAATAGACAAAAACGGCAGCTCAAGTGGCGTTTTGCCTCCCTGCCGATTCGCGAAAAACTCATCATCATCATCGGCGTTATCGTTATTGGTATGCTGTCGATTCTCTCCCTGACTTTTTTCCAGAATGGTCGAAAAATATTACAGGCACGCCTTTCCGAAACCTGCGAATTGTCGCTGCAGCATGTGTCGACAAATATAAAATCTCATTTGATTCGTTATTACAAAGAAGATGCGGATGTGAACGAGCGCAGCCAACCGGTCGGCAATATTCGTGAAGAACTGATGAACGTCTTTAGCGAAGGTATTGACGGATTGGCGTACGGCATGGTTGTCGATCGGGACGGCGTCATTATCGCGCATACCGATAATTCGATGGTGAACAGCAAAATCTCCACGGAGGATAGCCTGCTGTTTTTGCAGCTCACTGGCAAATATGTTCGCGAAAAAGGCGATATTATTGAACACATCCATCCGCACACGGCGCCAAAAAAAGATTCCGATGCGATGACCTATCTCGGCATCAGCGCACTCGGCTTTTCGAAAAAAGCGGTGATGGCGCCGATCAAGCGCGCAACCGAAACCATCATTTCCGCTACCTTGATCGTGTTGATCATTTCCTTCCTGTTGATCTTTTTTGTCGCGCATCGCATGACGCGGCAGATTGAAGAACTCGGCAAAGGCGTCGCGCGAATTAGCGACGGCGATCTGAAAAAGGAAATTCCGGTTTTGTCCAACGATGAGTTGGGACAGCTCGCGCGGCAGTTTAATGTGATGATCAAGCATTTGTATGAAAAATTGTACATGCAAAAGTTTGTCAGCAAATATACGATCAAAATGATTCGCGATCGCTACTCAAACGGCTTGCCGCTGGAAGGCGAGAGCCGAAATGTCACGCTGCTGTTTTCCGACATTCGAAATTTTTCCGCCTTGACCGAGCGCCTCAGCCCGAAAGAAATTGTTAAACTGGTGAACGTCTACCTGGATGTACAATCGCAGATGGTTGAAAAAAATCACGGCGTTGTCGACAAGTTTATGGGCGATCAAATCATGGCGATTTTTGAAGGTGACAATCAGGTTGATAATGCCGTCAAAACGGCCGTGGAAATTCAGCTCGCCATCCGGCACCTCAACGAACGACGCAGCGAACTGGGTGTTACAACCTTGACGGTCGGCATCGGCATTAACTCCGGCAATGCGGTGCTCGGTAATATGGGATCAAAGAACCGCATGGATTATACCCTCATCGGAGATGTCGTCAACCTTTCCGCCCGGCTTTGCGCCATTGCCAAACCGGGACAGATTATTGCGCCCATTGAGCTTGCCGATGGCCTGAAGGGCAACTATCCGACGACACAACTGAATCCGGTGTGGGTGAAAGGACGAAGTAAACCGGTCGCTACGTTTGAAGTGGATTATGATCATGCGATCATTATGTAGTGGATCGACACTCCATGTGGCAAGAATTTTCACCCTGCTGTTACTCTCTCTCTTTCTTGCACAATCCAGCTCCGCCGACGACAAAACGAATTTTTTTGCTCCCGGCGCCAAGGCCATTGGACTTGGTTATAGCGGCATTGTTGAAAATTACAATGTCTCCGCGCTTTACTGGAATCCGGCCGCGCTGGCCATCATGCGTGCGCCGCAGGCCTATTCCAGCCTGCACGATCCATTCACGTTGAATTATCTGGGTTATTCTTTTTTTATGCCGAAATGGGGAAGCATCGCCGCCGCCGTCTCGACGTCCGGTCAGGATGAGGCTCGGCAGCAATCCGCCGCTTTCGGCTGGGGCTATGAGTTTGACTCCAATCTAGCCATCGGTTTTAATCTGAACGGCTTTGAACAATCCGGCGACAATTGGATGTCCTTTAGCGCCGGTCTGCTCTATCGTCCCATACCATCCGTGTCCGCTGCCTCGCGCCGCTCTTTTTCGCAATCGCCCTATATTGCGGATCGCTTGACCATCGGACTTGTTTTTCATCATGTGCCGCTGGGGCCGCAACTGGCGCCGCATCACATACGTTTTGGTCTCGCTTATAAAGTCACGCGTTCAGGTCCGGCGCTGGTGTATGCACGTCATTTTTCCGCCCGGGATGATACGGATCATTTGGGACTCTTGTTTAATCCAACGCCGTTTGTGCAAATTTATGCCGGCATGCTCAATTTTGACAGCCGACGGTTCGCGCTTGGCGGCGGTTTTCAGTGGGATAATATTGATGTGCATGTGACCTATGATGCGATGAGCGAGCGCGTTATTTTATCCACCGGTTTTCGACTTGGCGCTGATCCCAAAAAAATTGCCGATCGTTACTACGATCAGGCCATTGATGCTCTGCGACAGCGCGATAAAAAACTGGCGCTGCAGATGTGCGATTATGCGCAGCTTTACGATCGACAGCACACGCGCGCATTCAATCTTGAAAAACGCTTGTTGCCGTTCATCGAGCGCGAAAATGCCGAAATTGATTCGTTATTGAACACCGCTGTGGTCTTTGAAAACCAGGGCGTCTTTTTATCCGCGGCAGCACAATATTTGAAAATTTTGAAAATTGATCCGAATAATGAAAAAGCCAGACACGCCATTGCGATGATTCGTCCAAAAGTGAATCTTGATGTCGAGCGCTGGTATCAGCAGGCCGTTGAGGCGTATAACGCCGGCAAAATGGAGCGCGCGCGGGAATTGTTCGAGGCGATTACGCTGGTGCGGCAGGATCATTTCGGCTCAAAAAATTATCTCGTCAAAATTGAATCCTATTACTCCAAAATGGCGGAACAACACTATTACGCCGGCCTGGGCTATTACAGTCAACGCAAGCTCGACTTGGCTGAAAATGAGTTTGACAAAGCGTTGATCATCAATCCAAATTATGAGGAAGCGTCCGATTATATCAGCAGGATTAAAAAGGAGCGAACCGAAAACAGGCGGCAAATAACAAAACTGCTGGATGATGCGCAAAGGCTGGAGACCAATCAGGAGTGGCGTTTGGCGCTGGAGACGTACCGCGATATTTTAAAACTGCAATCGGATCATCCGATTGCGCTGCAAAAACAGCAAGAGTTGAATGAGCGCCTGTCGAGTCAGGCGGACACTTATTTTAACCGCGGCAGAACCGCGTATAATAACGGTGATATGAACCGTGCGCTCGAGCTGTTTAACCTGGCGCTGTCGTTGCAGCCGTCGCATAGCGAGGCGCGGCGTTACAAAAGCATCATCTCAAACTCGCAAAGCGGGCGTTCGCGGCAGTATGTGGAGCGGGCGCAAACGGCGGCGGAGCAGCAGGACTGGCAACAAAGCATGAGCATGGCGGATTCGGCGTTGGCGTTTGATCCGGCGCATGCACGGGCCGCTGCCCTCAAAAAACAAGCCAGTGCTCAACTTGATGTCGAAACGCTGTTACGGCAGGCGCAGGCGGAACATTTTGCCGGTCGGCATCTTCAGGCGTTGGATCTGTACAATGCTGTGCTGGAAAGGCAGCCGGATCATCCGCAGGCCAAGAAGGGGCAGGAACAGTGTCAGAATGAACTCAACTCGCAGGTTGATGAAATGTACAGCCGCGGCATTCAACTGTTCACCGAAGACAAATACCAGGAAGCAATCAATCTGCTCGATACGGTTTTAAAAATTAATCCCTATCACAAAGGCGCCCTGGATTACAAAAGACAAGCGCAGGAAAGTTTGGATATTTTGGAAAACCTGCCCTAGGCGATCACGCGCGTAAAAAAAGGCCGCAACTAAAAACATCTAAACCACAGAGAGACCATGTTTAAAATAAATCAATTGCTTGTCTGATTATGTGAATTTGAATCTCGCGCAAAGACGCCAGGCCGCAAAGGAAAAATGAGCAAATAACTGGCACAAAAAATGGAATTGCTGAAAACCGCCAAATTATCACACCCATCAACACCTGCCACAATCGGAGGTACCCTATTCAAAATAATAAGATTCAAGAATCAATACGCATTCATGCTCATTTTATCTTCGCCTTTGCGACTGGCGCGAGATAAAAAGAATGAAATACGATAACTACTCATGTCATTCGAAATAAAAGCTAAAATAAGATACGAGGGCACCGAGGGGAAAAAAGTTAGACTGGACAATATCAATATTTCGGTGAATCTCGGCGCTCTGGTTAATTTTTCTCAAAAGCGCTTGCAGTGTTGGCTGAAGCATTTACATTGTCAGAATATTTTAATAATCAGCTTATTTAATCCGCGTGCATCAAGTTCGCCATTCTCCACGTTAATTTTTTCCTGCCCTTCAAACGAAAATGTGGATATTTTAATGGATCCGTGCATCACC
>CAYSNA010000275.1:0-7351 GCA_964432185.1 uncultured Cytophagia bacterium | reverse complement strand
GTATTTGCGTATGGCTTCGGCGGCAATGAGCACGGCTTTGTAACCGGCCGCCGACGCTTGTGATGACAAGGCATCCATACTTTGCGCACGACTGATTCGCGGCACCATCTCCAGCGCCACGGCGGTTACGCCCTGGTTTGCCAGTTTCGTCGCAATGCTCGGCTCGCGCAATACTTCCAAAAAGCTGATGAGCAGCGAGCCTTTGGGTAATTTTTTAATTTCATCATCTTTGGGGGGGCGGACCTTGAAAACCGCGTTGGCGCCGTTATAGACATCTTTAACGATGCTCGCGCCGGCCACTTTATACTCGTCGTCCGTGTAGCCTGAGCCTAATCCAGCGCCGGTTTCAACAACAACCTCATGCTCGGCTTTGACCAACTTGGCGACTTCGCCGGGCACAAGCGCCACGCGTTGCTCGTCTTCAAAGACCTCCTTTGGGACAGCAATTCTCATAGCATCTCCTCGATCTGTTTATTTTGTTGTTTGATTTTCTAAAAGACTGTATGTTTTGATTTTAAATCGGTTTAAAATTGGTCGCCATTTTAATCATTATATAGATAAAGTTCAACAAATCTTTCGAAAAAATATTTCCCCGAGATATTTTAGCCTTTAAATTTTATGATCGTCAAACCGGTTCATCGAGATGGATGAACTGCCCCAATGACTCGTATGCCTTTTTTTGTTTTTAAGGGCATGTTGTGCCGCGAATGCCGTTTGTCCGCCATTTTTAATAAACGTACGACCGTTGGAAAAATGGTCCCATCCGGCCATCAATTCGATGAGGTAAATAAAGCTGTAACCAATTTTGCTTTTAATGGAGTGCGGCTGTTCAAAATCGATGATGAAAAAATGGCCATCGCGTCTGAGGCAGTGTCGCGTTTCGTCCACGATGGCTGCGCGCAGTGACGCAGGTTTGTCATGCAGGGCGAGGGAGATGTTGGCATTTTGAAAAACGCCTTCCCTGAACGGTAATCGTCCGGCATCACCACACACGAACGAGATGTGCGGTGCACTCATTTTGGCGAATTTGAGGAGGTCAAAGTCCAGATCCAGGCCCACGACAGGAGAATGTTCAGCAATGAGGCGGCATTGTTTGCCGGTGCCGCAGCAGATATCAAGTGTCAATCCGGGCGAGTCGTTGGCGATCCATGCGGCCACGCGATTCTTCCATCGATGCAACATCGGCTCTAGCAGATATTCGTAAATTTTTATCGATACAACATTCATGATAATAATGTGCGGCTATCTGGAGAAAAAAAGCATAACGATTCGATTCTCCGCTGTTATCGTCCGCTTTCTCCTGCCGTTCCTTTTTGTTCATTTTACAATTCTCACATGATAAACAATCCTGCCTCTTTTCAAAACTATTTCTCAAGATATTTGTTTTTTTGCATCAGAGTCAATACATTCACCGATTCAAAAACAAGATGGACGACCCGATGACAAAAAAATATTTTTCCATATCACAATCCTTGTTGTTGCTGGTATTCTTTTTTTCCGGCGCCAGCGCGCTCATTTATCAAACCGTATGGATTCGCAAATTTGGCCTGGTTTTTGGCGTTGACGTTTTTGCCGCGTCCACGGTGCTCACCGCCTTTATGGCCGGGTTGGCGCTCGGCAATCTGCTTTTCGGCAAAATTGTCGACCGCCAAAAAAGCGCGCTCAAACTTTTTATTTTCCTCGAAATCGGCATTGGATTATTTGCTCTGCTTTTTCCCATCACCTTTCAGTGGCTCGATTCCGTGTATGTCGGTTTGTATCGTGCGCTGCCGCTCGGATTTTATGCCACGCAAGTTTATCGCTTCATTCTCGCTTTCTTTTTCCTGCTCGTACCCACCACGTTGATGGGCGGCACGCTGCCGGTGATCACCAAAGTGTTTGTCAAAAAGATGGATTCGCTCGGCTGGAAAATCGGCAGTTTGTACAGCGTCAATAATCTGGGCGCGCTCATTGGCTGTTTTCTCGCCGGCTTTATTTTGATGCGAACGTTTGGTTTGCAGAACGCCATTTTTATCGGCGCCGGCCTAAATCTGATCAACGCACTGATCGTCTTTTTCTTGTGGACATTCTCCTCGCTCGAACAAAAGCAGAAAACACAGCAGCCGGTTGACGAAAAAAGTGAAGCGGTTGAGCCGCTGCCGACAGGCGTCATCCGCTTTGTGTTGTGGGCCTTTGCCATTGAAGGTTTTACGACGCTCGCCTACGAGGTCATATGGACGCGAATACTTCTCGGTTTCTCCTATGATAAAAGCGTCTATTTTTATACCACAGTTATTTTGAGTTTTATTTTTGGGTTGTCATTGGGCAGTATTCTCATCGCCAGGATGACCGATAAAAGGAAAAATTTGCTCGTGCTGTTCGGCGCCATCGAAGTGCTCATTGGCCTGCTGGCAATAGTGCTGCTGTCGGTTTTTTCGAGTGTCGCCGAGGTGCTGAACACCTGGCGGTTCGGTTACACCGAAAATTGGTGGGGCAGCCTCGGCCGCGAATATCTGTTGTTTTTCCTGGTGATGATTGTGCCGACGACGTTGATGGGCATGACGTTTCCGATCGTCAGCAAAATCTGTACGCCGCACCTCAAACGGCTCGGTTCACGAATCGGCGAGATCGGTTTTCTCGATACGGTCGGGTCCATTTTTGGCGCGTTTGCCGGCGGTTTTATTTTAATCCCGCTGTTCGGCGTCATCAAGGCGGTTGTGTTTTCGGCTGTCATCAATATTGTCATCGGCCTTTTCGCCGTTCTCATTCATCCCAAAACAAGTTCAAAGTTTAAGGGCGGATTTATTGGCGCCACGGTCGCAGTGTTTGTTGTGTTGATGATGTTTCTCCCCGATAAAACCTATTTTCAGCACTGGCAGACGAAACGTCTGAGCGATCGTCTGCTCTATTACCACGAGGGCGCCGATGCGACGGTCGCCGTTCCGCAACATAATGATGGGATCAAATTCCTCTCCATCAACGGATCGGTTACGGCGTTTGCCAATTATGGCGACACGCGCGTTCACAAAATGCTCGGCTATTTGCCTTATTTTTTGCACGACCATCCAAAAAACGCGCTGGTCATCGGTCTCGGCATGGGCATCACCGCGCAGTCGTTAATGATGCCGGAGATGAAGCAAGTCGATTGTGTTGAAATCAATGGCGGCGTTGTTGAAGCGGCGGCGGGTTACTTTGCGGCGGAAAACGGCGATGTGTTGTCTGAGGACCGGCTGAACATGATTATCGATGACGGCCGGAGTTATCTCCACATGACGGAAAAAAAATACGATATCATCACATCGAACGCCGTGCACGCGCGCTTGAGCGGCAGTTTGTACACCACAGAATTTTACGAGATATGCAAGGAGCGGTTGACGGAAAACGGCATCATGTGCCAATGGACCTCAACAAACTGGTTGACGCCGCAAGAATTTGCCTCTCTGGTGACGGCGTTTCAGAATTCGTTTCGCCATACGAGTTTGTGGCTGGTGAATGCCGGGCATCTACTGATCATCGGAACGCCGGAGCCGTTGTCGCTGCAGATGTCATCTCTGCAGGAAAAATGTGCTCATCCAAAAGTGAAGGCTGATCTCGCCGCTTATATGCTCGATTCGCCAGAGGCGCTGCTGGCACATTTTGTGGCGGATGAGCGTCAACTCCATACTCTGGTGCAGAACGCCCCCATGAATACGGATGACAAGCCGATCGCCGAATTCAGTCGCGTCGTCAGCAAAATGCAAATACCGGAGGTGATCCTCGGCCTCATTCAGGTCAAGCAAAATCCGCTGGATCTGGTCAATTTTGGACAATTGCAGGTGGATGAGATGACGCAGGCGAAGCAACGCATCCGCGATTACAGCCTGGCGGAAAAATATTACCTCGAAGGCGCGTTTTCCAACAACATTTATGGCGAACCGTTTCTTGCATTAAATATGCTGAGACAAGCCATCGACTTGATCCCTGATGATTACCGCTATCGCGAAGAAGCGGCCAGTATCAATCTGGCGCTGACTCGCCAGCCGGGATTGAGCGAAGCGCAGTTGCTCACCCATTTGGATAACGCCATTGGACATCTGGAGGTGATGGTGCGCCAACACCCGACGTCGGCGTTCGACTGGAATAATCTGGGATTTGTCTACATGAACCGCGGTCTGCTGGACAACGCCGAGGCGGCATTTTTGCGTGCGATCGCATTAGCGCCGGATTATCCGCTGCCGCATATTTACATCGCGTCCGTCTATGCCGGGCGCGGAGACGCCGAAGCGGCCGAGCGGGAACTTTATACCGCGCTGGAGTTTTTTCCCAATGAGCTTGAAGCCCTTTATCGCCTCGGCATTTTGTATACCGTCACTCATTCGGAGGACAAGGCGAAACGTATGTTTGAACAAATTGTCGCTCTTGATCCCGACTATCGTGACGCGGCCGTTCGTTTAAAGAATTTACAAAATGCCGAGTAATCCGCTTTTCACATCAACGCACTTTTGGTATAAATGATCATCCGGTCTTGTTCTCGCCGGATGATTTCCAAAAGCCGTCTTCATATCGATCCTATTTATTGTTATTTCTGTTCATTTTTGAAAAAAAATCCATCGGTCGGAATAGCGTTCTTTTTCTTCATGTTGAACGATTTGAAAAATGACGCGCCTGTCATTGTTCATACGCACTTGCTTTTTTAACCTTTAGGAGAATGCACCATGGAACAGTTCACTTTCGACTGGAGCATCTTTGTATCAAAAGACGCCATAAAAATTTACACGAACATTGCATTGGCTCTGGTCATTTTTATCGTCGGTAAATGGATTGCCAATCTGATTCGCAAGACGATGCGAAAACTCATGACCAGGCAAAAAGTTGACGAAACGCTCATCGGTTTTTTAACCAATCTTGTCTATGCGATTTTGCTCCTTGTGGTCATTCTGGCCGCCTTAAATCGGCTGGGTATTGAAACGACATCTTTCACTGCCATTCTCGCCGCCGCCGGTTTTGCCATCGGCTTGGCCTTGCAGGGTGGACTGGCCAATTTTGCTGCCGGTGTGCTCATGCTCATCTTTCGACCGTTCAAAGTGGGCGATTACATCGAAGGTGGCGGCACTGCCGGTGTTGTTGAGGAAATACAGATTTTTACCACCCAACTTCGAACGCCGGACAATAAGACCATCATTATTCCAAACGCCCAAATAACCGGCGGTAATATCGTCAATTATTCGGCCAAGCCGACGCGCCGGGTTGATCTAGTCGTTGGGTGCGGCTATAACGATGATCTCACAAAAGTCAAATCCGTGCTTGAGGGCCTTGTAAAAGGCGACGAGCGCATTCTTGCCGAACCCGCGCCGCAAATTGCCGTTTCGGAATTGGGTGACAGCAGCGTCAATTTTGTCGTGCGTCCGTGGGTTAACGCCGCCGATTACTGGGATGTCTATTTTGACCTGACGGAAAAAGTGAAACGCCGATTTGATGAAGAGGGCATTTCCATTCCCTTCCCGCAGCGCGATGTTCACATTTACCAGCACAACGATTAATTTTTTCGCCCCTTTCTTTCGGTTCCTCGGCTCGATCGGGGAACCGATTTTTTTCACCTTTTAAAATCACCTCTCGTGGTCCCGCGATTGCAATTCAAACAAAAAATTGATATTTTGCAAATACCTCGCAACCGTCAGCTGCTGATAACGTAAGCAGTCTCATACTTAAATTTATTGAGCGAGTTATCATGAACAAATCTTCCGGTTTTTTTAAAGATTTTTTCGGGACCATTCGACAGGATCTGAAAGAAACCAATTTAAAAACATCGCTGCGGCGAGATTTTCGTTCGATCTATGAGTTTTATCTCCCGCCTGCCGAACGCGCAAAACTGGCGGCCATGGGGTGGTTTCGTCGTTGGCTTTATCGTGTACTCTGGTTCCTGAAAAATATTTTCAACAAACTGTCCGCCATTCGGCGTTTGCTGGTTTTGCTATCCGTTGTGCTGGTTTTTAGTCAGGATGATCCCTCGCGCATGACCGCCGGATTTCTTTTGTTGTTTGCCGTGCTTTTGCTGGAGCTGAAAGACAAACTGCTGGCGCGCGATGAACTGGCGGCCGGACGCGCTGTGCAGGAAGCCTTGCGCCCGGAAACCTGTCCCTCCTTGAACGGCTGGGACGCCTGGTTTTTCTCGCGCTCGGCCAATGACGTTGGCGGCGATCTGGTGGATTGTTTTACTACGGATGTGGATCGGTTTGGATTTGTCATCGGCGACGTTTCCGGCAAAGGTTTGGGCGCCGCGCTACTCATGGCGCAATTGCAGGCCAGTGTGCACGCGCTGGCCCCGTCCACAACCTCGGCAACTGATCTGGTATCGCGTTTGAATGATCTATATTGTCGCGGCGGCTTGCCAAACAGTTTTATTTCCTTCATTTATTTGGATGTCCGCCCTGAATCGGGTGTGGTACGTTTTGTCAATGCCGGCCATTTGCCGCCGATTCTTCTTCGACCTGGTGCGCCCGAAGAGTGGACAAAAGGCGGAACGGCCCTCGGCCTGGATGCGAATGCCAGCTACACGGAAGAACAGGTTCAGCTGAATCGAGACGATGTGCTTATCGTTTATACCGATGGCGTGACCGAGGCTCGCAATAACGACGGTGAATTTTGGGGAGACCAGCGATTTTTTAACCTAATAAAAACACTGCCGCCTTTGAGCAGCCGCGCCATTGGTGAGCACATTGTCAAGGCGGTGGACAAATTTGTCGGCGATGCTGTGCGAAATGATGATTTGACTTTTTTGATATTAAAACGGATGTGAGGCGCAACGATGCGAATTGTGGTTCTGGATGGTTATACGATGAATCCCGGCGATATGGAGTGGCAACCGCTGCACGATCTTGGCGACTGTGATATTTATGAACGAACTCTGCCGGATAAAGTAATTGAGCGCTGCCGTGGCGCCGAGATCGCCATCACCAATAAAGTTGTATTCGATAACAAGATCATCAGCCGGCTGCCGGAGCTCACATACATTGGCGTGTCCGCCACCGGTTACAATGTGGTTGATGTAGCCGCGGCCAACAAAGCAGGCATAATCGTCACCCATGTGCCGGCCTATAGCACCATGTCCGTGGTGCAGATGGGATTTGCGCATGTATTAAATTTGACCATGCCGGTGGCTGCGCATGCCGAGTCGGTTCGAGACGGCAAATGGGCGCGCTGCCAGGATTTTGCTTACTGGGATTTTCCACTTATCGAGCTGGATGGCCTCACACTCGGCATCATTGGGCTGGGTCGCATTGGCCGCGCCGTGGCCAAAACAGCGCACAGTTTTGGCATGGAGGTTATTTTTTATATGCACCGTCCCGTTGCCGAAACCCCGGCGTGGATGACGCAAGTTGATTTAAACACGTTG
>CAYSNA010000274.1:0-7358 GCA_964432185.1 uncultured Cytophagia bacterium | reverse complement strand
TCCGTCTGATCCGTTAAATCCGCGTTCTATCCACAATGTGTCCGGTATTGACAAATAGGACACGGATTGAACAGATCAATACGGATAAAAAAGTTTTTCAAAAAGTTCCAAAATAAAATCCATTCTTATCCGATCTATCCGTCACTCTCCGTGTCCCATTTTTTGCTCGCGAATCCGATGCTTCAAAACGTACACTTTTTTTAGCCGTGGCGATAGACATCCCAGTTCATATAGGTGGCAAAGGCCTCTTCAAGAATATCCGCGGTGTGCGCGCCGTTCATGGCCGCGTGATGTTCAAAGCCATTGTTGCAAATATATTTCAACAGGGATTGCAGATTGGGGACATGCACCACCGCGCGCGAGCCGAATGTATCCAGCGGATCGTCGGTGAATTCCGCATCGCCAATGTAGGCGCGGATGTCACCGTACACATCATCGGTCGTGATGCGCGCAAACGACATGGGCCCGGCCGGCGTGCGTCCGGCAACGGCGCCGTAGGTATTTTCTTCGCCCTGGGTCGTGCCTAAAATCTCGGCGGTTCTGACTTTGATATCCGGCAGAAACGCCTTTGCCCAGTTGCCGCAATGGAAAAAGACGCATTTATCCGGATCGTCCGAATAGTTGTTGTTCCAGTCCACCAGCGCGCTCGGTTTGCCGGATGCCAATTGCAGCGCATACATGGAGGCGACGCCGGTAATATCAACCTCGCAGGCGCTCGGCATCATATTCTGGCTCATCATACTCATAATCGTGCAGGCGTTAATACCGTAATTTTGCTGGATGGACGTCCAGCACTGCAGCGCCGTAGCGGTGATGTCGAGCTCGCGCATCCATTCATCCACGACAATGGCGAGCTTGGCCATGAGCAGCATGGATGTGGACGGCACAATGGACGTATCCGCATAGGCGTTCAATTCATCGATTTTTGTTCTGACGCGGATGTCACCATCGTCAATTCGATTGGCCTTGCCAAAGATTTCGGAAAAGTCGGCCGTTTGCACTGACATACCGGCATCCTGCAAAATCTTTTCACTATAACGAACGGTTTGGAAGGCATTCGGGCGCGCGCCAATAGCACCAAAACGAGCCGAGCGTAAACCGTTCACCACACGGCAAACGCCGAGAAATTTGTCGAGATCGTTTTTGAAACTGCCACTCAAGGGATGCGATGTGTGCAGCTCGGTGAGGCTGTAGGGGAAATTGTACTGGCGCAGGTTATTGCACACGGATATTTTGCCGCAAAAGGAATCCCGGCGGCGCGCGACGTTGAGCTGTTTCATATCATCCGGGTAAGCCTGGACGAGAATCGGCACCTTGAGCCCGGACATTTTGATCGCGTCGGCAACACCCTTTTCATCGCCAAAGTTGGGCAGCAGGACAAGAATGCCCTCGATGTTTTTGCGGTTTTCGTCGAACAAATTGGCGCATTTTTTCGCATCATCCCAGGTTTCAACGGCGCCAAGTTTTGTGGCACTTTCATCAAGCATAACCGCGTTGATGTTTTTTTCAGCAAAAAGAGATACGATATCTTTACGAGCTTCGGTGACAAGCGCATCGGGGAAAAAATCACGATTACCAAAAATAACGCCAAGCGTTTGACTGGACATGCGGTACTCCTTTCAACAAACTTTATAATGAGAGAATTATGAACGCGATTAAAGCGGCACTAAATATAAGATTTGACAACATGAAGACAAAGCCAATTTTGCAGAAATAACAAGCTTTTCAGCAAAAAAAGTCGTATCTTGGCAACTTTTTATTTCGATTGGATACGCGGTGCTCATCCTTCAAATCGAAATGAGCATCGTTTATAATAGGAGAACACAGAACGTGAGAAAAAACAATTTTAGAAACATCGCCATCATCGCGCACGTCGACCATGGCAAGACGACACTGGTGGACGGCATGTTGAAACAGAGTGGGATTTATCGTGAAAATCAGCATGTCGAAGAACGGGTGATGGACTCGATGGATTTGGAACGCGAACGCGGCATCACCATTATGGCAAAAAATACCGCCATTTGGTATAATGATATCAAAATAAACATTTTGGACACGCCGGGTCACGCCGATTTTGGCGGCGAGGTAGAACGCAGTTTGAACCTGGTGGACGGCGCGCTGCTGCTGGTGGATGCCAGCGAAGGGCCGCTGCCGCAGACGCGTTTTGTCGTCAAAAAGGCGCTGGCGAAAAAACTGCCGATCATTTTGGTGATCAATAAAATCGACCGGCCGGATCAGCGCATCCAGGAGGTGGTGAATGAAGTGTACGACCTGTTCATCGATCTGGACGCAAATGAGGAGCAAATTGAATTTCCGATTCTTTACACCAACGCCAAAGCCGGTGTTGCGCATCGCAATTTGACGGATGGTTCGACAAACCTGAAGCCGCTTTTTGATACGATTGTCGATAAAATTCCCGGCCCGGAAGCGGATGACGATGCGACGCCGCAATTTTTGGTGACCAACCTGGATTACGACTCGTACGTCGGGCAAATCGCTGTCGGCCGTTTGTCCATGGGGACGCTGGAGATGAACAAACAATTCAGCTTGTGCGGCAAGGACAAAATAACGCCGGGCATCAAATTTTCCGCGCTTTATACCTTTCAGAATCTGATCAGGATCAAAGTCGACAAAGTGGTTGCCGGCGATATTATTGCCTTTGCCGGGGTTGAAAATGTCAAGATTGGTGATACAATTTCATCGTTGGAGAATCCCAAACCGCTGCCGCGCATCAGCGTGGACGAGCCGACTGTATCGATGATTTTTTACGTCAACACCAGCCCGTTTGCCGGCACTGAGGGCAAATATCTCACATCGAGGCATTTAAAAGATCGCCTGGAAAAAGAAACCCTCGGCAACGTTGCCATTGAGATCAAGCCCACCGATCGCGCCGATGCGTTTGAAGTGCGAGGCCGCGGTGAACTGCAAATGGCCATTTTGATTGAAACTATGCGCCGTGAGGGCTATGAATTTATGGTGTCAAAACCGCACGTCATCACCAAAGAAATTGACGGCAAAACCTGCGAACCGACAGAACATGTTTACATCGATGTGCCGGAAGAGTATGTTGGCGTGGTGACGGAAAAACTGTCCGCGCGCAAAGGCCGCATGACCAACCTGGTGAACCACGGGCACGGCCGCGTTAATCTGGAATTTCACATTCCGTCGCGCGGTCTCATCGGTTTCCGTAGCCATTTTCTCACCGACACAAAAGGCTCCGGCGTGATGAATTCCATTTTAGAAAAATACGAACCGTGGTTTGGATCGATTCCACAGCGGACCACAGGCGCGCTTGTGGCGGACCGAACGGGCAGAGTGACAGCCTATGCCAGCCTGGCCATGGTGGATCGCGGCGAGTTGTTTCTGGAAGTTAGCACACAAGTGTACGAAGGCATGATTATTGGCGAACGCAACCGCAACGGCGATCTCGATGTCAACATCACCAAAGAGAAAAAATTGACCAACATGCGCAGCTCAACCTCGGAAGCGACGGTGACATTGCGGCCGCCGCGCATGTTATCGCTCGACCAATCGATCGAGTTCATCGCCGAAGATGAACTGGTGGAAGTGACGCCGAAAAACATCCGGTTGTCGAAAATGGAACGCGATCGCATTAAACGGGCGGCCATTGCCAAGCGGGAAAAATACGCCGAGTGATCAAATTGTCAACTGTGGCGTGGCGCGGCGGCGTCACAGTGTCCCCTTCACACTCGTGCATTGATGAATGCAAATTAAGCATCAGACTTTATTTTTGGACCAACGCTTGATTCCGCAGTACGCGGAACACATCCACAACCACGCCGCGGAGTTCGCTGGATTTTTCCAACGTCATTCCATTTTTGAGCGCCACTTTTTTTGAGGCGATATTTTCCGGGTGAATGAGTGAAATGAGCGAGTCGGCGTAATGCTCCGCAAACGCGACGTGTTTGCAATAGTGCGCGGCTTCGGTGGCATAGCCATGCCCCCAAAACTGCGGCAGCACAGAGTAACCGATTTCCAGCTCTTCCATCCCGTCAACCTCCTGGACAAGTAATCCGCACTGCCCAACCATCTGATCCGTTTCTTTACTCACCAGCACATTCATGCCGCCAAGATTATTGTCATAGCGATAGAAAACCTTTTCAAACCAAACGGCGCACAATTCAGTCGGAGAAAGAGACGGATCAAAAGTAAGAAATTTTGCCACATTGGGGGTCGTGAACAGATCAAGCCAGGATTCAAAATCACTCTTTTTTAAAAGGCGGAAAGTCAGGCGCTCTGTTTCATGGCCGTTCAACACGTATCGCATGGTTTAACATCCTCTTGAAAGAATTTGATTGTCTTGAAAGAGCAAAACCGCTAATGCGTCATCCCCCTGGACCTGTGAAAATAAAATCCGTGGGGATGTCAAATCAGGAGATTCGTTGACAATAAACACAGCCGTGAACATGCGTTGCGCCGGGTTCGGATAGGCTTCGAACGACCATCCGATGTTTCAAATTGCTTTTTCGTAACAATGGCTGTGGGGATTATTTTCATACTGACGGAAACATGGAACTCGTTTGTAGCCGTTATGCTCGTACATAATGATGGCCTCGGGCTGATGCTGTCCGGTTTCGAGCTGGATCAGAGAAAAACCCTGTTCGACGGCATGCTTTTCCAGTTCGAGTAAAATCATTTTAGCCACACCGCGGCCGCGCGAATACGGTTCGACAAACATTCGTTTTACCTCGCAGGTATTTTCATCAATGGGGACCAGACCGCCGCAGCCAATGGGCACGCCATCATTTCTGGCAATGACAAATATACTTTTCTCTTTTTCAAACTCGGCTGCTTTTGCCGCATTTATTTTTATGCCGGGATATCGATGCATTAAATCGTTATCCAGCATGCCGATCAGATAGTGGGCGGCCTCGGAACGAAATCCTTCAGCAGCGATCGTCACATTCTCTATTCTCATGTAAACTCCGTGTTATATGCCATTTTTGAATAACTTGTAACACGACTTTTTTCGATCATCTTTCAAAGAATTCGCAATTCGTCGATTTATTTTCGATCAAAAAGAATCACCGAGACGAACAACAGCGCCGCGCAGACCGCTCCGGCGAAAAAGGTAAACGACAATCCGCCGAGCACATAAACCAGGCCCATGGTCAATGGTCCCAGCGTTTGTCCCAGCCGCAGCACCATGCCGTTCATGGACATAAAAGCTGCTCGATAGTGCATCGGCGCCAGGCCGGTGAGCACAGTTTGCAAGGTTGGGATGTTCAAGCCCTGTCCAATGCCGTAGAGGATGACCGGAAAAATCAACATCGGCACGGACGTGGACAGTGGAATGATCAGCAAGGCGAGCGCATAAAACACAAATGACAACAGCAGAATGTGGCGTTCACGCAAATGTTTGGCGATCCGCCTCGTTTGCGGAGAGGTGATCGCCGTGGCAATCGACATGGCCGAACCAACGAGTCCGATCTGCATGGAATTTAGTGAAAAACGCTCGGCCAGAAAAATCGGCAGATAAGTGAGAAATGAACCGTACAGAATGATAAACACCATCATGCTGATAAAAAAGTAAAGCAGCGCCCGCCGGTTCTTCAGGCTTTGACCCAGTTTTAGCAGGTAGGTTTTTAAATGCTCCGCCCGCGACGGCTCCCGGACATCAAGCCAGAGCAATACAATAACGGCAACGGGCAGCGCGAGGATGGGCAGAAAAAACGGATAATACCAGTGAAGGCTCGCCAGGGCGCCGCCAACAAACGGGTAGCTTGCCGTGGCGATGCTGAGCACGCCGGCGTTATAGCCCATAGCGTGCAGGCGTTTGGGGCCGTCGAAGAGATCGCCGATGATGGTGACATTGAGCGCGCCCAGGGACGCGGCGCCGACACCCTGAAAAAAACGCAGAACGAGGAGCAGATGAAAATCGCGCACAAAACCGCAGGCGCTGCCGGCAAGCGCAAACAGCACAAGCGACGGCACCAGCACCGTTTTTCGCCCGTAGCGGTCGGCCAGGACGCCGAGTATCGGCGTCAGCACCACACCCGGCAGGGTAAAGACGATGATCAGCAAACCAATGTAGTGCTTTGGTATCTGCAACTGCCGTGCAATCTCCGGAAACGCCGGAATAAGACTGGACACGCCGAGAACGGCCATCAATGTGACCAGAAAAATGATGCGCAGATTTTTGTCTTTTAACAGAGAACGATCTTCAGCGGGATGATCCATTTTTGACCTATCCTGTACGATTCATAAACCACAACACGTAAATGAACTTTTCGATAAAAATCTGAGAATCAAGACTTTCCTTCGTGTGCTCCGTATCCGTGGTGGTTTGGAATTGTATTGTGATAACGACTTTCGATTTATTGAATGAACATTTGTGACTCATCCAGGCTATAAATCCGTGACAGCGTTTTCCATGCGATCGAGCGCCTCGATGAGCATGCTACGCGGACAACCAAAATTCAATCGAACGAATCCGCGGCCAAAAAACTCACGGCCATCGGAGAGTCCCACACCAGCGTCTAAAAAAAGTTCATGTGGATTTTGTACCGGCAACTCGCGCGCATCAATCCACGCGAGATAAGTCGCCTCCACATGAGTAGTGCTTAATCCGGGAATTTTATTGATACGATCCTGAACGAGTTGTTCATTGTCACGGAGATAGGCCAGCAGCTCGACAAGCCAGTCGCCGCTATCGCGATAGGCTGCCAGGGCGGCCGTATAGCCAAACAGGTTGGGATGCGGCACAATGCCCTGCATGGCGCGCTCAAAAGTTTGGCGCAACGCGTCGTTCGGGATGATGGCAAAGGACAATCCAAGTCCGGCAATGTTAAACGTCTTGCTCGGCGCCATCAGGGTGATGGTGCGATCCGCCACCTCGGGGGATAACGTGGCCGTGGGAATGTGCGGCTTGTCTTGATCGAGCAATAAATCACAGTGAATTTCATCGGAGCAAATGATTAAATCGTGTTTTTCGCAGATTTCAGCAACGCGTAAAAGTTCATCTTTGGAAAAAATGCGTCCCAGCGGATTATGCGGATTGCAGAGAATGAACATTTTCGTTTGTGGCGTGATGTTTTTTTCAAACGCGTCAAAATCAAACTCCCAACGCTCGCCATTTTTGAGCATGGCAAATTTCGACAGCGTTCGATGCTGATTTTTCGGCGCGGACAAAAACGGCGGATAAATCGGTATGGATGTGATGATATCGTCGCCCACGTCTCCAACCGCGCGCGCTGTCACATTCAAGCCGGACACTAAACCGGAGAGCCAGACGATCCATTCTGGATTCACATCCCACGCGTACAATTTTTTCATCCGGTCAACAACAACGTCAATCAACTCTTGCGTATGCCAGGTATAGCCGAACACGCCGTGCT
>CAYSNA010000273.1:0-7438 GCA_964432185.1 uncultured Cytophagia bacterium | reverse complement strand
TGAGTCAAACTATAATGATCGAGTGAGAGTCACCAAAAAGCACAAGCCTTATGTCGCCATTGCCATTGTCGCTCAAGCGATGCTGCATGTTCCACAGGTTGCCGGCATCGGTCTTACGGCGGTTTTAAATTATTATCCACCTCCCAGGCTCGATTATTTTCCCGGAGGTTTTGCCGCCGGACTTGGCCTTTCTGTTCATATGGGGTGGTGGAATTTTTGAGAACAATTCTAGGCACGTGCGACGCACCTTCAAGGTGCGTCGCACATGACTAACTCAAATTTCTAGTCAAACTTGTATTTAACAATATGTCGTTCAATAGCTTCAACTTGATCAATCTCAAGAACGAATGTTTTATAGTCCTCTTTATTCTCAAAATACATCTTGTAGAATTCATCGTCGTATAGCATACCGTTTCGAGCTCCTGTACATTCTAAAAAGTTTGAGTATGACCATTTAAAAAGATTATGGACCAGAGGTTGTCTGCAGTCAATTGGATTTCGGTGAATATAGCGGCATAGATGAATTAAATGCGACTCGTCTTTAATCTGGATGGCTTTAAATGGCCCTTCGAATAAGGTGCCCGTTTTTTTAATTGTTTGTTCAGCGCTTTTGTGTATGAATTACACAATCTTTGCATAAAAATTGAAATCGAAGCGTCGTCTTTTTGTTTTAGAAGAAAGTGAAAATGATTGGGCATCAAACAATAGGCTATGACTGATATACTAAATTCGGTTTTGTATTTCTGAACTCTCTTTAAGAAGAAGAGATAATTTTCATGTGAGAAAAATATATTTTGTTTGTTAGATCCTCTGTTATAAACGTGATAAAACTGATTTTTTTCGAATACAACTTTTCGTCGACTCATTAAAATTCCCCCTATCGTATTGTGATGTCATGTGCGACGCACCTTCAAGGTGGGTCGCACGTCGAGAAAATCATTGTTTGGAGTTGAGCGGATCGGCCGCTTCTTCGAAGAATTGATTCTGCAATTCCAGAATCCGATCATCGGTTTTCAACTTTTTGATTAGTTGCGCCAGTTGTTCGGCCTCGCTGTTAATGATCAAATTGCCAATCTCCGCAGTGGCTTTACTGCCGTCACCGGCGTAATGATTCGGAAATTTCGCATACCACCAGATGCCCGTGTAGCCGCCGTCAAAACCGTCGAGCCGGTGCATGTCCGCACCGGACTGCTCTGCGCCGCGTTCAAGGTGGACCAAATCAGGACGATGCGACAACATCATTGACGTTTCCTCTTCATCCGCATGGCCGCCGGTATTGGTCTGGCGCAGCTCGGCTATCTTTTTTTCCGCTTCCGGATCGCCGCCATACTGAAAAAGCACAACGGCATAATCTTTTTCTTTTGCCAATTGAGTTTGACAAAAATAGGGGAGGAGATTATTATTACCACCGTGGCCGTTCAATAAAATGATTTTTTGAATGCCGTTGCGCGCCAGCTCGTCGCAGGTTTCCTGCAGGATATTCCAGACCAGCTCCGGGCTGTAGGCGATGGTACCGGGCTGATGTTTGGCCTCGTAAATTTGTCCAAAATAAAACGGTGGAAAAATAATGGTGTATTCGCGTTCGGCCGCCCGACGAGCGGTTTCGCGCACATCAATTAAATCCGTGCCCAGTGGTAAATGTGGCCCGTGTTTCTCTAAAATTCCCAAGGGGATGATGCAGGTTTTGCCGGATCGTTCAAGGGCCTGGACAAAATCCGGCGCCGTCAATTCTTCATAAAAAACCGGCAGGCGATAGTCGGCGGCGCTCAATACCGCAAACATCGATAATACTATCACAATTGTTTTAACGCTCGATCCCAGCATGGATTTCTCCTCATTTTTCTAAAGCTTTGCTCTCACACAACCATTTTTCTTTTTTCGCCACACGGCCGCATTTGGTGCAGACGAACTTGGGCTTTTTAACGATTTTGATCAATTTGTCGAGATCGTCCTCGTACTCTTCTTTTTTCCATTTACACAATTTTTTTTCGGATGACATATCGCTATCCCTAAATGAGTCAACACAATATCACGAGAATCATTTGTGCACTGGAAAAAAGATCGGACGAGTCGGTCTCTTGATATTGATTCGATTACAGATTTAGCCATAACACGGCGTTTTTATAATAAAGCTTTTCTAACACCGGCCGCGGTAGTTTCAGTCCCGTAAACTCGTTATTCACCTTGTCCGAGGTCAATTTTTTATCCGTGGTAAAATAATCCCAATCATCCAGCCAGGTTTGTTTAATCCAGTCGATGCGATCGGCGGACGGCTCCTCCTCGGCAATAATATCCGTGCCGTATAAAATTCGATCCTGGTAGTTGATGAAAAATTGCCGCACCTTGTTCCGGTCCTGCACCTGCAACTGGCCATGCCGCGCCGCTGTATCAACGGCAAAATTTGGATAGGTCTCCAGCCGTTTGGCGATTTCATCGACGTCCCACTCCAGACTGCCGAGATGGCAGCCGACGAATTTTAAATTTGGGTGTTTCTGCAACACATGATCCCGCGCATTAATTTGGTCATTGTACGACGGGTATTCGGGATGCAAATACATGTGATATTCGGGATGATTTTGAAAGTAGCTGCGATCGTTGTTTGTTGTCATCGAATCGAGCGGCAGCCAGCAATTTTTCGGCTCGCCAATATGCGCCACCAGCACTTTGCCCTGTGCCGCGATGAAATCAAACACCGGATCCAATCGCGGATCGTCAATCA
The DNA here is from genome assembly GCA_964432185.1 of uncultured Cytophagia bacterium. Lineage (GTDB taxonomy): Bacteria > Zhuqueibacterota > Zhuqueibacteria > Residuimicrobiales > Krinioviventaceae > Kriniovivens. The sequence goes on along the minus strand of CAYSNA010000273.1, from coordinate 4,719 downwards.
TAATGAACGAGCTGTCGGCATTGCGAAAGGTCATGCCGATATCCTTCCACACTTTGACGGCAATGGCGCCGTTATCAAAATCTTTTTGCAACTTGGCTATCGTATCTTCCAGCCAACCCGGTTCGCCAAAATGTTCCATGCTGAACGTTGTGGCATAGGCCACGGTTTGCGGCGCCGCTTTTTGGTGCTGTTGCACCCAGGTGAGCAGCGTGTCAATCTCGGCTCGCGATTCTGACCCGGTAACGATGGAAAACAGTCGGAATTGATTTTGTTGCGCCAGGCGCACCAGCGCGTCACTGGCGCTGTAAAGATGCACGTGCGCATCAAACTTGGGGAATGTGGCAAATTCAACAGGACGCGAACAGGACAGGGCTGAGATACACAGGCAAAGAAAAGCGAGGCCGGATTTCATAAATGACTCCAGTTTAGAGTTGGATTGGTTTTTAATGAATGATAGAAAAGTTTTGCACAAAATTCAATCCAAGAAATAAAAATTATCAACGTGCATCATCCGCGGAATATTCGTTTGCTTGATGTGGTTATCTCTTTCCGATTTGTCTGAATTATTTCAGTGTTAAAAAGAGTCGGAACGAATTTTTCATATAAAAGATCAATCAGCTTTTCCGCAACAACAGAAAAATGTTGCATATAAAGATCAACAATTGTATCTTTTCGCGTTAAAAGATCAAGGACAAAAAGTGAAGCAATTTCGTCATATAACAATTAACAACAGCTGGTGGTGGTGGCACTGGCATATAACGATGCACCACTAACATGTGACGAATACTATATAAAAGTCTCAACGCCGTGGATGCATCGCATCCACGGCGTTTTTCATTTAAGGCGCTGTGGTGAACCCAAACTGCAGCGCCTTTTTTTATTGTGATATGAACAAACCCTGTTTGGGCTTTTAGCCCTGACCGGGTTACAATAGATATAATTTGGAGAACACATGATCAAAACCTCACTCGCAGAATTTGACAAGATGGCCAAGACCTTTCCGCTGGTGCCGGTGGCGGCAGAGATACTCGGCGATCTCGATACGCCGGTGACGACGTTTCTCAAAACTACCAAAGGCACGTATCGTTTTTTACTCGAAAGTGTGGAGAGCGAAACGCAGCGCGGGCGCTATTCCATCATCGGCGATACGCCGTTTTTGATTTTCAAATCCAAGGGCAACACGATTACCATTCAAAACAAATTATTAAACAGCTCGTGCACCATCGAAGGCAATCCGCTGGATGTGCTGCAGAGCATCACCCAAAAATACAGCGTGCAAAAAAGCAGCGATGTCCCGTTTTACAGCAACGGCTTTTTCGGCTATCTTGGTTACGATGCGATTCGGTATATCGAAAAATTGCCGGACGACTCCATTGATGATGTCAACCTTCCGGATATCCACATGTTCATCCCGCAAAAAATCATTGTCTTTGATAGTTTCAAACACACGATCACCATCATTCTTTATACCAATCCGTCGTCCAACGTTGTTGAGAGTTATGAAAAGGCCACGGACAAGTTGAAACAAGTTGTTGATGTTATCCGCAACCGCCCGGCGCCGAGGATGAACGGCGAGTATGAAAAATCTAAAGGCAAAATTGAGAGCAACCTGTCGCGCCACGAATACGAAGGCATGGTGATGCAGGCGAAAAAACACATCACCCGCGGCGATACGTTTCAGATCGTCTTGTCGCAGCGCCTCAAAGTCCCGACCGACGTGCCGGCGTTTCAAATTTACCGTGGACTGCGCGTCGTCAATCCATCGCCGTACATGTTCTTTATGGATTTGGATGGGGTGGAGGTGCTTGGTTCCTCGCCGGAGACGCTGGTGAAATTGCAGGATGATGTGGTCTCTGTCAAACCGATTGCCGGTACACGCAAGCGCGGCGCCACGCCGGCGGAAGATGAGGCAAACATCAAAGATCTGCTCAGCGATCCAAAGGAGCGCGCCGAGCACACCATGCTGGTGGATCTCGGCCGCAATGATGTCGGGCGAATTGCCGAATACGGCACCGTCAGTGTGGATGATCTGATGACCATCGAAAAATACTCGCACGTCATTCATATTGTTTCGACCGTCTCCGGGAAACTGGCGACCGAGATGGATGCGGTCGATGTGTTCAAAGCCTGTTTCCCGGCGGGCACGTTAACCGGCGCGCCAAAAGTCAAGGCGATGGAAATTATTGAGCGGCTTGAACCGACCAAACGCGCGATCTATGGCGGCGCGGTCGGCTACATGACCTTTAGCGGCGACATGGATGTGTGTATCGCGATCCGCACCATTTTCAAAAAAGACGGCATTGCCTACCTGCAGGCCGGCGCGGGCATTGTGGCCGACTCGGTGCCGGAGCACGAATATCTCGAAACCATGAACAAAGCCAACGGGCTGCTCAGGGCGGTCGAATACGCCGAAGGAGGATTGATATGATCATCGTGATTGATAACTATGATTCGTTCACCTACAACCTGGTGCAGTATGTCGGTTCGCTCGGCGCCGAGGTGGTGGTGAAGCGAAACGATCAGACAACGCTGGAGGAACTCGACAGTTTTCATCCCAGCCGTGTCATCATTTCTCCGGGGCCGGGCTACCCGGATGAAGCCGGATTGTCCATGGACGTCATCGATTTCTTCAAAGATAAGTGCCCGGTGCTTGGCGTCTGTCTGGGGCATCAATCCATTGGCCAGGTGTTTGGCGGTCATGTTGTGCCGGCGGGCGAGCTGGTGCATGGCAAGGACTCGCCGGTCAAACATGATGGAAAGACGATTTTTAAAGGCGTGCCCAGTCCGTTCAAAGCCGGGCGCTATCACTCGCTTGTGGTCGAACGTGAGAATCTGCCGGATTGCCTGGACATCACCGCTGACATTGAGAACGGCTTGATTATGGGCTTGCGCCATAAGCAGTTTCCGGTGGAAGGTGTGCAGTTTCATCCGGAATCCATTTTGACGGAACATGGCATGCAGATCGTACAAAACTTTTTAGAATATGGAGGTCAACGATGATTCGCGAAACACTGGAATATGTCGGTCAGGGGCTGGATATGACCGAGGACCATGCGTATAAAACCATGATGGAGATTATGAGCGGCGACTGGACGCCGGTGCAGATTGCCGGATTTTTAATGGCGCTGCGCATGAAGGGCGAAACCGTAAACGAGATTTCCGGATTTGTCAATGCCATGCGCGACAAAGCGACGAAAATTCAGGCGCCCGACGGCGCGATTGATGTTGTGGGGACCGGCGGCGATGGCTTGCACACGGTGAATGTTTCGACGGCGGCAGCGTTGGTTGCGGCGGCGGCCGGCATTCCGGTGGCCAAACACGGCAATCGTTCCGTCTCCAGCAAAACTGGCAGCGCGGACGTGCTGACGAGTCTGGGCGTTAAAATTGATTTGAGACCTGAGCAGGCGCAGAAATGCCTGGACGAGGTCGGCATCGCGTTTTTGTTCGCGCCCGTCTATCACGCCTCGATGAAACATGCGGTGGCGCCGCGGAAGGAAATGGGCATTCGAACTGTTTTTAACATCCTTGGCCCAATGTCGAATCCGGCTTTGGTGAAGCGGCAGCTTGTTGGCGCGTTTAATCTGGAAACGGCGGAGAAAATGGTCAAGGTGCTCAAACAGACCGGCAGCGACCATGTGTTCGTCGTGCACAGCACCGATGGGCTGGATGAAATTTCCATCAGCGACACGACGCAGGTCTATGAACTCAAAGATGGTCATATCCGCAATTATGAAATTTCACCGCGACAATTCGGATTTGAACCGGCGGACATATCGGCCATCCGCGGCGGCGACGCCGAAGAAAATGCGGCCATCGTACAGCGTCTGCTGGACGGCCATAACGGTCCGGTGTTCAATATCACCTGTTTGAATGCCGGCGCGGCGATTTATCTTGGCGGCAAGGTCGATTCGCTCGAACATGGCGTTGACGTCGCGAAAGAACTGCTGCTCTCCGGGCAGGTGAACAAGAAAATGGCAGAGCTGATCAATTTTACAAATTCGGTGAACTGATGACGATTCTTGATCAAATAATTGAAAACACCAAAAATGAGGTGGCGCAGCGCAAAGCCAGGGTGCCGCTTGCCGCGGTTCGCGACGCTGCTGAATCGAATGACATCGCGCGTCCGTCGTTTTACGAGGCGCTGGCCCAACCGGGCATCAACATTATTGCGGAGGTCAAAAAAGCATCACCAAGCAAGGGATTAATCTGTGAGGATTTTGATCCGGTGCGCATCGCGGGTGAATACGCCCAGGGCGGCGCGGCGGCCATTTCTGTATTAACGGATGAAAAGTTCTTTCAGGGCCGTCTTTCATTTTTGGATGATATTGCGGAACAGGTTAACAAGCCGCTGTTGCGCAAAGATTTTATCATTGATGAGTATCAAATTTACGAAGCCAGGCAACATCACGCCAGCGCCATTCTTTTGCTGGCGGTCTCCCTGGATGTGTCAAAATTGACCGAGTTTTTGTTTCTCGCGCATGACCTTGGTCTCGATGCCCTCGTTGAAGTGCATGATGCCGACGAGCTGGAAAACGCGCTCAAAACGCCGGCGCGCATCATTGGCGTGAATAACCGCAATCTCAAAACCTTTGAGGTGAGTTTACAGACGAGCCATGATTTGGCGAAGGACATTCCAAACGATAAAATCAAAGTCGCTGAGAGCGGGATTTTTACACATGATTATATTGCTGCTTTACAGGATTCAGGTTTTGATGAGGT
>CAYSNA010000272.1:0-7443 GCA_964432185.1 uncultured Cytophagia bacterium | reverse complement strand
GTTAACGGCCAGCCGCACATCATCCACCATTTGTCCGTTTGAGAGTTCGACAACGATAAATTTTTGCACACTTTTCGCCACCTCTTTGATGTGTTCGGTGGGAAACGGAAACAGCGTTATGGGGCGCAGCAAACCGATTTTGACGCCGTTTGCCCGCAGGTTGTCAACGGCCGATTGCAGCACGCGCGATACGACGCCGTAGCCGATGAGGACAATCTCGGCATCATCGACAAAATAGTCTTCATAACGGACTTCGTTTTGTTGAATCTCGGCATATTTTTTCTGAAGCTTAATATTGTGCGCTTCAAGTTCGGGAGGATCGAGCAAAATGGAGCATATGAGTTTGTCATCATCCTGGCCTTCGGCATAAATGGCCCAGTCTTTTTTATCGAGCTGTTCGAGCGCATCAGGGAAATCGACCGGTTCCATCATCTGACCGATGAATCCGTCCGCCATGATAACGGCGGGATTACGATATTTATCCGCCAGGTCAAATGCCAGCATGGTGAGATCGCACATCTCCTGGGCGCAATTGGGCGCCAGGGCGATCACCTTGTAATTGCCGTGGCCGCCGCCTTTGACCATTTGATTGTAATCCGATTGTTCGGGTGCAATATTGCCGAGTCCGGGGCCGCCGCGCATAATATCGACAAGGACCACCGGGAGCTCCGAACCGGCGCAGTAGGAAATGCCTTCCATTTTCAAGCTCATACCCGGGCTCGATGACGCGGTCATGGCGCGCACGCCGCCCGAGGCCGCGCCGTACAGCATGTTGATGGACGCGATTTCACTTTCGGCCTGCAAAAACGTGCCGCCAACGGGCGGCAGATAATACGCCGCGGCTTCGGCAATTTCCGATGCCGGCGTAATCGGGTAGCCAAAAAAGAAGCGACAGCCGGCGAGAATAGCGCCCTTGACGATCGCTTCGTTGCCTTTGATCAGTTGCTTTGCCATTAAACCCCCTCCTCAACTTTTACGTACCCTTTCTTCAAAACCGTTATCGCTCCCGGCTCCGGACACGCGTAAAAACAATGCCCGCAACCAATGCAGCCCTCACCGATGTACCCCGCAGGCCGGTAGCCCATGCGGTTGAGATGGGGCTGTTCGATCAACACATCTTTTGGACACATATCAATGCACAGACCGCAGCCTTTGCATTCATCTTCGTTGACAATGACGGTGTGCGCCGCCAATCCAGTTAGATTATCCATGATGATCCCATATTTTAGTAAGTGGCTCACTTTGATAACGGCAATTAAAAAAACAAATCGCCCAGAAATAAAAAAATCCACCCGCTTTTAGTTTACGAATGGATTGTATTTTTTCTCTCGTCCTATTGTGGTTGCCGGGCCGTGGCCGCAGTAGACCTTTAGCTCGTCCGGTAGCACGAATAGTTTTGTTTTGATCGAATTGAGAATCTGGCTATAGCTGCCGCCCGGCAAATCGGTGCGGCCGATGCCGCCGTAAAAAAGCGTATCGCCGGCAAAGAGTCCATCGTCAAAGTGAAAACAAATACTGCCGGGAGTATGGCCGGGTGTTTCAATCACTTTTGCTGTCAGCTCGCCAACGGAGATGTCATCACCTTCGGCCACGAATCGATCCACGGAAAACGTTTTGGGCGCCGGCATTCCGAACGCTGCCGCCTGCATGGGCGCGGCCGCGATCAAAAACTCGTCGGCCCGGTGCAAAATAATCTCGGCGCCCGTGGCCTCTTTTATCTGTTGCACGGCGCCGATATGATCAAAATGCCCGTGAGTGAGTAAAATTGTTGTGACATTCAAAGAAGAGGCCGCGCATGTCTTGAGGATTCGCTCTGCGTCATCGCCGGGATCGACAATGGCGGTTTGTTGGGTGGTGGAACACGTGATGATAAAACAATTGACCTGAATGGGGCCGACAACTAGAGACTCTAGATTCACATTTACCTCGTTTGCACAGCGTGACTGGTCCGCCTTGTTTTCCGTACTCACAATCAGCGTAAATGTGCTGTCGCACGATTAAAACTCGTCATGCGCTGCTTAAAATTGGTTATCGCAAGATAGCAAATTTAATCGTTTTGTCAAACCCTTTTTGGGCCGTGAAACGGCAGAAGTAGAGGCCGCTGGGCAACGGGCGTCCCCAGCCGTCAAGGCCATCATACTTTAAGGTGAAGCGACCGGCGTTTTGCCCACCCTGGACGAGGACGGCAATTCGCTGTCCCAGGATCGAATAGATCGAAATGGTCACGTCACTGTTTTCCGGCAGACTATAAACAAACGTGGTGCTCTGGTTGAAGGGATTCGGATAATTTTGCGCCATGCCGTACTGTTGCGGCAGTTTTTCCTCCTGTACATATTTTAGCTCCACGGCCGTGCCGATAACAAAGTGCCCGCCTTCCATTTTTCCCAAATTTGGCAGACTGAATTGCTGCTGCAGCGAGAATGTCGGGCTCGACACAAAGCCACCGGCGCCGGCAATTGCGCTGTTGTGGATGACAAAACGCGCGGAGGACATTTCGGATGACGATGATTGCGCCATAAGCAACGAGAGACTTATAATCATCAGCAGGCTTGTAAAAACAGATTTCATAACCGCATCCTCCCTACTGCAACGTCACGAGCACACGGATGACACCATCGCCGGAGGGCAAACTTTCAAGCGCCTTGCCGACGATGCTGCCGAGTTTCGGATCCACCGCTTTTTGGGCGTAGCCGGATTTTGCAGATGTTGTCAATAAATCCCCGGGACGGATCGGCTCGTTCGCCACCACCTTACACGGCACGATCCCGGCGAGCGCCAGGGCAAATCTGTTTTCGCCGGATGTTTCCAGTCCAACCGTAATTGTCGGCGCAGTGGAGATAATGCCGGCGACGCGCGTATCCGCAATGCTGTCGCAGCGTTTGATTTTGCTGTTCGCATCCGGATCGATGATCACGACATCGCCCGGTTCAAGCTGTTCATCCGAAGGGACGTATTCGGCCAAATCGCCCCAGGAACCGCTGGTGCAATGCGCCACCCCTTCGACCCACAATCCATAGCCGCTTGGCGATGTGGCTCTGGCATACACCCCGTAGAGCGAGCCCTCACCGTGCAGGCCCGTAGAGCTGCCAACGCCGCGGACGCCGATCTGACCGTTGCCCTCTAGACCGGCTGTACCCGGAATGGACGATTCATTGTAGACCGTCACTACAGAGCCGGCCGACTTGTTTTGACGAATATAAAAATTGGGTGAAATGTGTAAACCCTCAATGGCGCCGTTCATCACCATATTCGAGCTGATGACATTGGATTCGTTGCGTTTGACAAATCGCGAGTCAAAGACAGAGCCGTTCTGATAGTTCGGCGCCAGTTCGAGCACGGCATCTCCGCTTATCGCCGATCCGTTGATGCCGTTCTGGCCGCGCACGCCGGTAATATCTCCGGCCGGAAAGGCCATATCGATGGCTTGAATGGAACCGTCGCGAATATCGGAAGAGACGATTTCGTTGTCGCGAATCATGCCCGTTGTCACGGTATTGGCGGCGCCGCGCGGCACAAAGCGGGCATCATAAGCGGCGCCGGTAAAAAAGGCATCCGCCAGAGAAACCGAAACGGCGCCCATGCTGCCGCCACCCTGCAAGCCGTTGCTCGCTATAACCTGGTTGATGGTTCCCGCCGTAAACGCCAAATCATTCGTTTGAATGGTGCCATTCTTGATGTCCGCTGAAGTGATGCCGTCATCCTGGATCATCGCGCTGGTAACGCCGTTTGCCTGATTGCGCCCGACAAAGCGCGAATCATACGCCTGCCCCGTATAGTAGGGCGCCGACAAACCGATAGTCACGGTGCCTGTTGAGCCGCCGCCTTCCAGTCCATTTTGGGCGAGGATTTGCGCGATGTTGCCTCCACCCTCGCCTATTGAAAATCCAAGGTCCTGTTGTTGGATCGTACCATCAACAATCATATTGCTGGTGATGGTATTGGCGAGCGTTTTATTGAGGAATTGCGCATTGGCTTGATTTTTTGTCAGATAGTCCGAAGCGGCGACTGTGCCCAGTTTTGCCGCATCAATATCGTTGCTGCTGGAGGAGTTGGCCTGCGCTTTTGTGTAAAATGAAGCGGACGGTACGCCGTTTAACGTGGCCGCATTGGCTGCATTCAGCGCGTGCGCAACGCTGTTGATTTTTTTCCGCGGCGTCAGGCGTTCGCCATCAATCTCGACTTCAAGCCATCGCGGCGAAGAAAATAAACCATCGGAAATTGGCGTGACGTTACCGAGGGAGGCGGTAAAATAGCCAAGACGAACATCCACGGCCTGCGCCTCACGCCAGAGTTCATTGCCGGCTTCTTTGGCGTCCCACAGGCTGAACGCCATGCTCAACGTCCCGGAAACCTGTTCGCCCTGCGGCGTTGACAGAAATCCCTGATAATCGATAACATTAAAAGCAGCATTGGTTTTGGAGATTGAAAGGGTTGAATCGTCGACCACGGTCGATTCAACGTTTTTCTCTTGAGCGGACAGGCCGGTTTGCAAGACGAGCAAAACAGCAAAAATAAGCATGAAACAACGGGCAATCATGGGTTGCACTCCTTATTGCTAAATCAGATCGTGCCTCGCGGACACATTTAGATGTCCTATCATTATACCAGCCATAAGGAGAGAATGCAGAGGGGGGATTTCGCGCTCACCCTCTACTGCCATGGTGCAGCACACCTTTAAAAATGTGCTGCAATAACAGTGGGAGATCACGCGATTAAAATCAATTCCATTTGCGGATCCGATAAAAATTCACAGCCGTTGTCATGCACGACTACAATTTCTTCGATAGTGGCAATACCATAACCATCGATAGTCAGGCGCGGCTCAATGGTGTAGACCTGCCCGGCTTCAACAACGGAATAGGGCAAATCTTTGTAGCGGTCCCATTTGGGACACAAAAGGGCTGATCCGTCGTGCGCCTGGCGTCCAACTTGATGGCCGAGGGCGTGCGGATATTCGGCGTACCCGGCATCGGTGATGTGGCTGCGGGCAATGGCATCAGCTTCCCAGCCCAGCATTCCGGGCTTGAGTGCAGCCGCCGCGTTGTGCACGGCATCGCGGATGATCGTAAAACCGCGCTGCACCTCCGCCGGCGCTTCGGTTTCACCGGGACGCAAAAAGTACCAGGTGCGCTGCATATCTGAAACGTAATTATTTTGGCGCACGCCAAAATCGATGTTCATCACATGCCCGGGCTTGATCGTCCGATCCGTCGGGCCGGCATGTGCGCCTGCGGTGTCCGGGCCGGTAAACACCGCCGGACAGTGCGCTTCATCCCACGCCAGTTCCAGGCCGCGCTCCGCCACTTTGGCTTTGATAAAATCCGCCACCTGTTTTTCCGACTGGCCGACATGCACCCACTCAGTGACCTCGTCAAATATTTTCAATGTCTCTTTTATAGCGCCTTTGATAAATTCCTGCTCGGATTTGGATTTGCGCCCCCGCAACGCCGCAACCAATGGCTCACTCGATACGAGACGATCGATAAACGGCGTATCGCGCAGGTAATCCGTCAGCATCATATACATGCCGTGCGATAAGCCATCGGCCATAACGTCATTAACCGAATAGTTGATGGCAATGTTTTTAGGATCATATTTTTCCAAGGTTGAAAACAGATCAGCTTTGATCGAATCCACATAACTGATGACCTGATAATTCGCATGATCTTTAATGTTTTGGGCGTCCAGACTCCCAACGATAGCCACAGCATCACCACTGGCAGTAATAATAAAAGCGGACGCCCAGGTGCAGGATGTGCCTAAAATCAGATCCAGCGTGGGATCGGGCGATGACGTGCTTTCCCGCGCAAAGGTAAGCCACATATCAACTTTTTTTTCTCGACAAATTTCGGCGGCCTGTTTGATTTTTTCATTGACCATGTTAATCCTCGATTTAAAAGTTCGACCCATTAGATACATTTCCAATGTATAAAAAACTTTTTTTAACACCAAGCCACAAAAGTCCAAGACATGCCTGCGAGCACATTTTTGTGTAAATTCAATTCATATAAAAATCAGAGATTAAAATCAGGTGAGTATAAAAAAGAAATGGCGAGTAAAACTCGCCATTCCCAGGTGGTTGCTGCAGGAGGGAGGCTACACATACAACCACCTTTTAGGTTCCTTAAACAAAATTCTCTAGCAAAAACAGAGATTAAAAATCAAATATTCCCGACAATTTATTTTCATCCTCAACATCGTTCTTGTAACTTTTTGCCCAGTGGAATTTATAAAACCGAGATCATTTTGTAATTATTTCATCAATTTTAATTTTTTTGCAATTTTATAGGGATGGGAATCCGGAAGGCGACCTGTCATCGCGTCGAGAAAGGAAAGCGGCACTGGAAGCGTGCCCAGTGCAATACTGCCGTGTCGTCCGCCGTGGCAATCGGAACCACCGGATTGCAGCAGATGGTGATGCTCCGCCAGATAGCCAAAGTGACGACGTTGTTCAGGGGTGTGTTTTGGATGGATGGATTCAATACCGTCAAGCCCGTAACTCAGCAACAGTTTAAAGACATCCTGGCAGCACTCAATGGTCGCCGGATGCGCCAGAAATGCCAATCCGCCTGCGTCTTTGATCATGTGCACGGCGCGTCGAAGACCGATATTCAGTTTGGGTACATCGCCGGATTTTTTTTCGCCGAGGTATTTGTCAAAGGCTTCGTAATTCGAAAAGACATAGCCTTCTTCAACCAAAACTTGCGCGATGTGCGGCCGGCCGATCGGAGCGCCGTTGGCTTTTTCCATGACCATCTCGTAGGTGATGTGAATACCCTGCTGGCGCAGAACGCGTACGATGGTTCGTGCGCGTTCCTCACGCGATTCCATGAGCAAGCCGGCATACTCCGCCAGCGCCGGACTGGCGTGGTCAATAAAATAGCCGAGTAAATGCACTTCACACCCGGCATGCGCCACACCGATTTCAATACCGGGTATCACCTCGATGCCATATGTCGGCGCCATTTCAGTGGCAGACACTGTTGCGGCGACGGTATCATGATCCGTAATAGAAATAGCTTTCAGTCCGCGCTGCTTGGCCAGGTCGAGAATTTCAGCCGGACTGAGCAAACCATCCGAATACGAGGAGTGGATATGAAGATCAATATAGTGTTCGCTTTTATCTAACGTGTCATGCATCAGAAACTAATAGTCCCCTCTCAATCGTCCTCTTCTTCCTTTTCCTTTTTTCGTCTCACGACAAAAGCGGACACCCAGATACTGATTTCATATAAAATAATCAACGGCCCGGCGAGCAGCAACTGTGTCGAAATATCCGGCGGCGTCAACACGGCCGGCATTGTTTCGGATTTTTACAATCCTTACCTGATTTACCGCAGCGCCAGCATGCAGCAGCGCCAAGTCACGCGCGCACTCAGCTCTGAAGAGGTGCTCGACCTGGTGCCGCCGCCTGCCCTGGTCCGCCGGCTCGACCCCGCCCTG
>CAYSNA010000271.1:0-7480 GCA_964432185.1 uncultured Cytophagia bacterium | reverse complement strand
TTTAATTCCAACACAACGATTGCATTTCATCTGCCGAAAAAATCATTTGTCCATGTGCATGTATTTGATATGATGGGACGAGAGATCGCGACGCTCGCGGAGGGAGAATTTGAGGCCGGGCAGCACAGCCTGCACTGGAATGCCTCGGGTGCAGCGAGCGGTGTTTATTTTTATCGCCTGCAATCCGGCTCATTTGTGGAAACAAAGAAACTGGTCTTGCTGCAGTAAGATGCACGTTTAATTAAAATGAAGACGGTGCTGCAAAAAACAATCAAAATCTTTTCATCGGAAATGGGAGAATAATGGAAAAACAAATATCGGCAATTCTTTTTTTGTCCATAATCGTGCTGTTGGGGTGCACGCGCGAGTCATATCATTTATCGGATGATGCATTTGACCGACTTGCCATTACCGATAAAACACATCTGAGCCTCGCCTCAAAACGGGCCATTGAACGAAACTACGATCAAGGGCCGGAATGGTATCTGGAATTTAAGATGCACGATCTGCGGGGTGATCTGGCCTTCGATCCGGGTGTCATCCGTCGAGATCCCAGTGATATCATAACGGTTGACGGTACGTACTATGTGTACTATACAAAATCAACCGGCAAAACATTTGGCTTTGGCACCGGCGATCCGGAAAACAAAGTTTTTCCGTGGGATAAATCTGACATCTGGTACGCCACATCAACAGACGGCTGGGAATGGATCGAACAGGGACTCGCGGTAGGCCGTGGCCCGGCCGGCGCTTACGATGACCGTTCGGTCTTTACGCCACAAGTTTTGGTTCATGACGGGAAATATATCCTTGTGTACCAAACCGTCAAAGCGCCGTACGTCAATCGCGTCAAAAATCAAGTCGGTATGGCCGTTGCGGATTCGCCGAATGGTCCGTTTGTAAAGCGTGAAAAACCGATCCTCTCCCCTGCTGATAACGGTATTTGGGATGGCGATGAGGATAATCGGTTCAAGGTGAAAAAACAAGGTTCATTTGACAGCCACAAAGTCCACGATCCCACACTCGTTTTTTATCACAATAAGTTTTATCTTTATTATAAAGGCGAACGAATGGGCGAACGCAAAACATTTGGCGGACGTGAAATCAAATGGGGCGTTGCCATTTCGGAAAAACTGGAAGGTCCGTATATAAAATCTCCATATAATCCAATAACCAACAGCGGTCACGAACTGTGTGTGTGGCCTCTTAATGGCGGGATTGCCGCGCTGATTATCACGGACGGGCCGGAACGCAACACCATTCAATGGGCGCCGGACGGCATCAATTTCGACATCAAATGTCATATAAAATGGGGGCCTCCCGCTGCCGGTTTGGATCAGGCCGCAGATAATGAAAAGGGACCGCTTGAAGCGCTAAAATGGGGATTAACGCATCAATATGTCTCGTATGACGAGCAGTTTATTCGCCGGTTTGAAGGCTATCAACCGTTTAATCCATAATTTGAAAATTATAATCTCAAGGAGCTTCGAATGAAAAAATCAATCTATGTCATTGCAGTTGTTTTACTCATGATGGCGTCTGTGATTGCAGCGGATAATTCAAAGGAGTCGTATCAGCCCAACTGGGAATCCCTAAAAACCTACGAGATTCCGGAATGGTACAAAGATGCCAAGCTCGGCATTTTCATCCACTGGGGCGTCTATTCGGTGCCGGCGTTTGGCAACGAGTGGTACCCGCGCAACATGTATCAAAAAGATTCCAAAGAATTCAAGCACCACACCGAGACCTACGGCAATCAAAAAGAATTTGGCTATAAAGATTTTATCCCAATGTTCAAAGCTGAAAATTACGATCCGGCGGCATGGGCAGCGTTGTTCAAGAAGGCCGGCGCGCGTTACGTTGTGCCGGTGGCCGAACACCACGACGGTTTTGCCATGTACGATTGCAGTCTCTCCGAATGGGATGCGGTTGATAAAGGCCCCAAACGCGATCTCATCGGTGATCTCGCCAAAGCCGTGCGTGATGAAGGGATAATTTTCGGTCTCTCGACGCACCGCGCCGAACACTGGTGGTTTATGAACGGCGGCCTCGAGTTCGAGTCGGATGTGCCCGACAACCTCGATTTTTATGGCCCAGCCAAACCGGGTGACACCAATCCGAATCGCGAATTTCTCGACGACTGGTACGCCCGCACAGCCGAGCTGGTGGAAAAATATCAGCCGCAGCTCGTCTGGTTTGACTGGTGGATTGAGGAACCGGCGTTTGAATGGTACAAACAAAAATTCGCCGCCTTTTATTATAACAAGGGTTTGGAATGGGACAAAGGCGTGGTCATCAATTATAAAAACGAAGCGTTTCCGATTGAAGCGGCGGCCTACGACGTTGAACGCGGCCAGCTTGCCGAAATCCGATTTCCACTGTGGCAAACCGATACGGCGGTGGCAAAAAACTCCTGGGGCTATACGGAAAATAATGATTATAAAACCGTCAATTCGCTGGTTGAGGATTTAATCGATATCGTCAGCAAAAACGGTGTGTTGTTGTTGAACATCGGCCCAAAACCGGACGGCACCATTCCGCAGGACGATCAGGATATTCTGCTCGGTATTGGTCAATGGCTCAGCGTAAATGGCGATGCGATTTATGAGTCGCGCCCGTGGACCGTTTTCGGCGAAGGTCCAACAAAAGTGGTTGAAGGCAGTTTTAATGATATCAAACGCGCCGGCTTTACGTCGGAGGATATTCGTTTCACCACCAGGGACGGCAAACTGTACGCTATTCTTTTGGACTGGCCGGAGAATCGCATTGCTACGATAAAATCACTGGCCTCCGGCTCGGCATTGTGCAACACAGAAATTGCCGGCATTTCCCTGCTGGGCTCGGATGCAAAGCTGAAATGGTCACGAGAGCCGGATGCGCTGTCCGTCAAGCTGCCGAAAGACAAACCGTGCGAGCACGCGTTCACATTGGAGATTACGTTCAAATAAAATTTGCACATCCGGCGCCCTTGATGGCGCCGGATGTGAATCGTGCCGTAAAATATTTTTCAGACATTTCTCTCGCCTTGGTTGAATCCAAATGTGACTAGATCAAAAAGTGCGTTCACTTTTGCGCTCAAAACAGATAATTTCATTATGAATGAGAGCCACAACTTTTGTATCTTCTATCCCCACTGGAAAGGATCAATTTTTTGAAAGGACAATCGTGAAAAGTAGAACTCTCGCAGCACTCTCCGTTTTGGTCTGTCTCACAATATTGGCAGCACAAGAGCCAATCGACCACAACATCATCGCCCGCATCACAATCGAAGCGGCACAACATTCAAAAGTGATGCAAACCGCCAGCTCGCTGTGCGATGTATACGGTCCGCGTTTGACCGGCTCGCCGGAATACGATATGGCGGCCACCTGGTGTGTCGAACAGCTCAAAGAATGGGGCATTGAGAAGGCCGGACTGGAAGCGTGGCCGGAGTCGAAAAATGCCTGGTCGATTAAAAAATATAATATTGAAATGACCGCGCCGCGTTATGACCGCTTGATCGGTTATCCCGAGGCGTGGACGCCGGGAACACATGGCACGATTACCGGTGAGCCGGTTGTGGTTGACATCGAATCGGATGAGGATTTTGAAAAGTATCGCGGACAGCTCAATGGCAAGATCATTTTGAGCGGCAAGGTGGATGGCTCGAATCCGAATTTTGAGGCCGTGGCCGAACGCGTCGACACAGACGAACTGTCCGGTATGCGGCGGGCGCTCAATACGGATCAACCGGATGTCTTTAAAGATGAGGAGCGACGCTATATTAAAAAAATGCGGCAGCGGAATCGTTTTTATCTGGAGGAAGGTGTCGCGGCCGTGGTCAAGCCGAGCTGGAAAGATCACTCGATCATCGCGGCCATGTCCGGCAATCATTCCGATGATCCCGACTCGACCGTGCCGTCCTTTGTCATTTCCAAAGAACAATACGGCCGCATCCAACGAATTATTGAATCGGAAACTCCGGTGAGCCTGGCCCTCAGCCTTGAGACGGAATTTACTGTTGACTCGATTTGTCACAATCTCATCGCTGAAATTCCGGGCACCGACCGCAAACTCAAAGATGAGGTCGTGATGATCGGCGCGCATCTGGATTCCTGGCACGCCGGCACCGGCGCCACGGATAACGGCGCCAACTGCGCCATCATGATGGAGGTGATGCGGATTTTTAAACAAATCGGCATTGAGCCGCGGCGCACCATTCGCCTGGCCTTATGGGGCGGCGAAGAGCAAGGTTACCTCGGTTCCACGGGTTATATCAAAAAACATTTTAGCGATCCCCAAACGCTGGACCTGCTGCCGGAACACGACAAGCTGTCGGCCTACCTGAATCTTGATAACGGCTCCGGCAAAATCCGCGGCATCTATTTGCAGGGGAACGAATATGCGCGGCCGATTTTCACCCAACTGCTCGAACCGTTTGAGTATCTCGACGCCAACACCATCAGCGCGGAGAACACCAGCGGCACGGACCATATCCCATTCAACTGGATTGGTCTGCCGGCATTTCAGTTCATTCAGGATCCCATCGAGTATTCCAACACCTGGCACACCAATCTGGATGTGTACGAAGCGCTGCTGCCGGATGATATGAAACACAACGTTGCCATCATCGCGTCGCTGGTCTATCACCTTGCCCAGCGCGATGAGAAAATGCCGCGGGAAACGTTGCCGGAGCTGCCGGCGAAAAAGGTTGAGAACAATGACTAGTTGCATCAGTCACAATGTGTGCCAAGGTTGACAGCACCGAGAATCGACGATGAAAGAGACAAACAGCATTTCAGTTCACCTCGATGACGGATTAAACGCCGTAACGCTGCACGCCCAAACGGGCGAGCTGTTACTGGACGTGTTGCGCCGCAGCGGCAAACCGATTTCGGCGCCCTGCGGCGGCAAAGGCACCTGCGGCAAATGTTCCGTTGAAATCAACGGCTCCGAATCAGTGCTTGCCTGTTTATATCACCTGCACCAAGACACACACGTGTTTTTGCCGGGACAAAGACAATTCGCCATTCTGGAAAAAGATAGCAGTCACGCCAGATCAGTTGTCAACGACTCCGGCATCGAGATAAAAAAACAGACAAACGGATTCAGCGTCAGTTACAAGGATCAGCTTCTTGTTCTTCAGAATGATATAAACATGTCGATGGACAAATATGGCCTCGCCATCGATGTCGGCACGACCACAGTGGTCATTTTTTTGGAGGACTTGACAACCTACGAAATATTGGATGTGGCCTCGTTCATCAATCCGCAAACGGCGTACGGCGGCGATGTGATTTCACGCATAACGTTTTGCATCGAAAACAAAGATGGACGTGCCACATTGCAGCGCATTCTGATTGACGCAATCAACTCGGCTGTTCAGCGCTTGTGTCAAAAAAACAGCATTTTTTCGGAGCAGATCTATAAAACCTGCGTTGTCGGCAACACGGTGATGCAGCACGTGCTCGTCGGCGTTGATCCGCGCAGTATCGCCTTTGCGCCGTTCACGCCGGTTTTTGTTGATGAGAAACAGATGGCTGCAGGCGAATTGAACGTGGCGGCTCATCCGGCGGGTGTCGTCAAGGTGCTGCCATCCATCGCCGGCTACGTTGGCGCCGACATTGTCGCCGGTCTTGCCTCCACCGACATCCTGGAACGCGAAGCTTACGTCTTGTATATCGACATCGGCACCAACGGCGAAATAGCCCTCGGCAACAGGGCTAAAATTTATTGCTGCGCCACCGCTGCCGGTCCGGCGTTTGAGGGAGCAAACATTGAATGCGGCATTGGCGGCGTGACCGGCGCGATCTCGGAATATGAGAACAATGAATTCACCACAATCGGCAACGGCAAGCCCATTGGCATTTGCGGCTCCGGCCTCATCGATATTGTTGCGGCGCTGCTGGATCAGGGCCGGATCGATATAATGGGCTATATGGAAGAAAATTTTTTCATCGCGCGACAATCGGATTGTGCCATCGACCGCGATATTGTTCTGACGCCACATGATGTACGGCAGGTGCAGCTCGCCAAATCGGCTATCTACGCGGGCATGACAACGCTGATGAAAATTGCCGGCATCGACTTTGACCAGATTGAGCGCCTTTATCTCGCCGGCGGATTCGGTAATTATATACGTGTTGAAAGCGGTGTGCGTCTCGGCTTGCTTCCCAAAGAATTAAAAGACCGCATCGTGCCCATCGGCAACGCGGCCGGCACCGGCGCTCGATTCGCGCTCAAATCCATCGAGTTTGAAAAAGAAATTCAACGCGTCATTCAAAAATCAGAATACATTGAACTCTCCATGCGCCAGGATTTTAACGAGGCATATGTGGCCGCGATGATGTTTGAATGAGGCCCCCAAAAATAAATAATGAAGGATAAGCATGAATTACAGACCACTTGGCACAACCGGTTTAACCGTCCCCCCCATTATTTTTGGCACGAGCTGCCTTGGCAATCTCTATCAGGCGTTACCGTGGGATACCAAACTTGACATTTTACGGGAAATTTTTGCCAACATGCACGGCACAGTCGTCCTGGATTCCGCCGGCAAATACGGCGCCGGTCTGGCGCTGGAGGTCATTGGCGACGGTTTGCGCGAGTTGGGTATTTCGAAGGATCGCGTGACCATCAGCAACAAGCTGGGCTGGCTGCGCGTGCCGCTCACCACGCCGGAACCGACATTTGAACCGGGCGCCTGGGCCGATTTGAAAAATGATGCGATTCAAAGCATCAGCTATGACGGCATGTTGAAATGTTGGGAGCAAGGCTGTGAACTGCTCGGCGGCGACTACGTGCCGCAGGTTGTTTCTTTGCACGATCCCGATGAATATCTCGCCGCAGCCACGACGACCACCGAAAAGCTCAAGGCATTTGACAATGTTGTTGGCGCTTATCGCGCATTGAGCGAACTCAAAGCGCAGGGTGTGACGCAGGCGATTGGCGTCGGTTCCAAGGACTGGAGGGTCATTCGAGATATTTCTAAAGAAATAAATCTGGATTGGGTGATGCTCGCGGTGAGTTTTACGATTTTTAATCATCCGCCCGAGTTGATCGATTTTATCAGCGAGTTGATGGAGCACGGCATCAGCGTCATCAACTCGGCGGTTTTTCATGCCGGATTTTTGACCGGCGGCCACTATTTTGATTATCGCGTTTTGGATGAAAACAAAAAGGAAGACAAGCCTTACTTTATCTGGCGCGAAAAATTCTTTTCATTATGCAAAAAATTCAATATTGTTCCGGCCACCGCGTGCGTGCAATTCGGTTTGTCGCATCCCGGTGTTTTCAGCATTGCCTTGAACACCAGCAATCCAAAGCGCGTGAGACAAAACATTGAATCGGTCACGGCGACCATCCCGAACGATTTTTGGCTGGCCATGAAGGAAAACGGATTGATCGACAAAAATTATTCTTATGTCGGAGAACAATAAAACTTACAGTCAATACCGGACACATTGTGGATAGAACGCGGATTTAACGGATCAGACGGATG
>CAYSNA010000270.1:0-7493 GCA_964432185.1 uncultured Cytophagia bacterium | reverse complement strand
ACTCGGCCGACCGGCGCGGTCAGGTCACACTGTCGACCGCTCTCCGAGTGTTCGGCTCAAAGTGTTAAACGAAAAGCGCCGCGTGCCTGCCGTGGTCTTTGGCGTGCATGATGTGCTTAGTACCGTCGACAAGGGCAGCGCCCGGCATTTTGGCGCCACCTATCTCGTTCTCACAAAGCATTGTTTAACGCCTGATTTTATGATTGTGCCGACCATCGGTTATGGTTTTGATATGCTCAATGGACGAGAAAAAGAACTTGTGGGTCTGTTCGGCGGCGCCAGACTGTCGTACGCTCGGATGCGACCAATCAGTTTTTTGATTGATTATGATACGCAGTACCTCAACCTTGGCTTTGATATTTTTCCAACTCGTTTTTCCTGCATCAAAGTGGGCTGGACAAATTTTCGATATTTTATCGCCGGTCTGAGTATGCAGATTAATCTTTTTGATGTATTTTAGTTCAAAGTGGAAGTAAAAATTGGAACCTATTTTTTATCGTCAAAGACTTGAAATGATCGAATCCCTTGCCGCAGCCCGGTGAGCAGTCGATCGATATTTACAGGAGGATTCACCATGCTTCGACAGGCGACACCACGAATGATGATCTCATTATTGTGCATCAGCGCATTGATCCTGACGTTTACACCATTTACAAGCTGTTATAAACTCGATCCTCTGTCGGCCGAGAACATTCCGGCTTCGCCACCGGAACCGGGCGGTGTGGGAAATGATGTGACGACGATGACTCAACTTAAATCTACCACTGATGGCGGCTGGCAATTAACGACCGACTTTTTTGATAAATCCGGCACGACTATCGGCGAGGCGAAAATTGAAGCGGAAGCCGATCTGGTTTCTTTTGTCGCCAGCAAAAATTTTAATATTCCCGGTTCAACCCGTCTCACTTTTAGTAACAATGCCAGCGTGACCGTCACAGTGGCGGAGGAGTCGGATGCCAAATATCGCGTTTCGTTGACCAATGACACCGCGCCCGCGATGCCGGCGGTGTGGTTTCTCATCGATAACGTTGGTGATGCCGGCGCTTTGGGCAAGCGCTCAACAACCGGTTCGCAAGAGCAAACCGACGCGGTCGATCCGGCCATCTTTGCCGGCTATGTCGCAACGCATCTGGTTTTGCTCATCGGCAATCCGGGCGGTATTCTTGATGACCTGGTGGCCTGCCGCGAAGAAGCCATTGCCAAATGCGGTTCCATGGACAAAGTTGATGAATTTTATATTATAATTACCTTTTCATTACGACAGGGATTGAGCATCGACTGCTATTCAACGTGTATCCACGATCAGGGGCGCTGGGGCTACTTTTAAAAAAATAGGTGCGGGGATACTCGGATTATCCCCGCACAAAATTTTACAAATCGCAATTTGACTTTCTCCCTCGTCTTTTTTATCTTACCGCACTATTTCTTCACAATTTACTCCGTCTTTTGCGAAAGGAGATTTTCGTGAGCGTTGTATTGCGGTTTTTGCTGGTTGTGCTGTTCTTTGGATGCTCCTCATCCCTGTTCGCTGATATTCAAATTTATCAAAAACCGATCACTATCCCAACCTACGGTGTTGATGTCCCGGATCCCAATCCGCGCTTTTATGCGGGACGCGTCTACCAGGGCGCTCAGGGCCGCATCTACCCCTATCCCATATCGGATGTATTGACAAATGAATTGAATGATCAAGAATATACAGCGGTCTATCTGGAGAATGATTTTATCAAAATCTGTGTGCTGCCGGAACTTGGCGGTCGCATTTTTGAGGCCGTTGACAAAACGAACGGTTATGATTTCTTTTACAAGCAGAGCGTCATCAAGCCGTCGCTCATCGGCATGCTCGGCGCTTGGATTTCCGGCGGCGTCGAATGGAACTTTCCGCATCATCATCGCGCTAATACGTTTATGCCGATGGACTTTCAGATTCAGCATAACGAAAACGGCAGCAAAACGTTATGGCTGACGGAAATCGAACAGCGCCACCGCATGAAAATGCTGATCGGCTTGACCATCTGGCCAAACAGCTCGCTGTTGCAGGCCGAATTAAAATTCTTCAACCGCTCCCCGTTTGTGCATTCGTTCCTCTACTTTGCCAATCCCTCGGTGCATGTCGATTCAACGTATCAGGTCATTTTCCCACCGGAAGTTGAATATGTGACGCAACACGCCAAACGCGAGTTCGCCCAGTGGCCCGTGGCCGATGCGCATTATGGCGGTTATGATTATGACAATGTTGACATAAGCTGGTGGAAAAATTTGCCGGAACCGGTATCCTTTTTTGCCTGGGATCATACGTCGGATTATTTCGCCGGTTATGATCACGGCAAAGAGGCCGGTGTGGCGTATGTGGCGGATGTTCACCTCGCGCCCGGCAAAAAGTTTTTCACCTTTGGCTGCGGCGACCGCGGTAAAATGTGGGATAAAATGTTGACCGATACGGACGGTCCCTACCTCGAGCTCATGGCCGGCGCCTATTCGGATAACCAGCCGGATTATAGCTGGATTCAGCCTTACGAAACCAAAACCATCAAACAGTTTTGGTTTCCGATCCGTGATCTCGGCGGTATGAGTTACGCCAACGTGAACGGCGCGCTCTTTGTGCAGAAAAAGAAAAATGCCGTCACTTTGACAGCCCTCACCACACAGCCCCATGAGAATGCGACGATTCTTGTTTCCGCGCTCGATCGTATTCTCTGGCAAGAAAAGGTCAACATAGCGCCAAATACCATCATACGGCAGGACATCAGTTTGCAGCCGGATGTGCCGGATACGGCTATCGTCGTCACCATCACCAGTGAAACCGGCAAGGAGCTGCTTTGCTATCAGGCCAAAGCGAAGAAAAATGAGCTGATGCCTGAACCGGTTGATCCGCCGAAAAATCCGGATTCGTATGAAAATATTGAAGAACTTTACCTCACCGGCTTGCGGCTTGACGAATTTCATAATCCGCAGATCGAATCGTATCCTTACTATTTTGAGGCGTTAAAGCGCGATTCAAACGATGTGAGAGTTAATACGCAGCTCGGCATTTTATACAGCAAGCGCGCGAAATGGCAGGATGCTGAAAAACATTTGCGGCGCGCGGTCGATCGGCTGACGCACAATTACACCCGTCCACAGGACGGGACGGCGCATTATTATCTTGGCCTGGTCTTGCGGGCGCAAAAGAAAACCGGAGAGGCTTACGATATCTTTTATCGCGCCGCCTGGAATTTTGCCTGGCGTGCCGCCGCTTTTTATCAATTGGCCGAGCTGGATTGTTTTCAAAACAATTTTGCCAAGGCGCTCGAACACATAAACGAGGCGCTGGCGATGAATTCGCAAAATGTCAAAGCGCTCAATCTCAAGAGCGCCATTCTTCGGCGCATGGGACAACTGGATAAAGCGAAAAACGTCAACGCGCTCGTGGCGGCGATTGATCCGCTTGATTATTGGGCGTTGAATGAATTTGTCGAACTTCAAAAAGTCTATGCCAACGATGTTGCCGGACGGCAGCTCGGCATGTCCCTGGACAAACGGCTGGATGGCAACGAGCAGCTTTATCTGGAACTGGCCACAGACTACGGCAACGCCGGTTTTTATCGCGAGGCTGTTGATGTGTTGAAGCGTTTGCCCAATTCTCAGCATCCGCTCATTGCCTATTATCTCGCGTATTATTCGCATCAACTTGGCGATGAGGCTATTGCGGCTTTTTTTCTCGTCCAGGCCAGTACCTTGCCGCCGGATTATTGCTTCCCCTTCCGACTGGAAACTATTGATGTGCTGAATTACGCCATCGAACAGCAGCCGCACGACGCCAACGCTTTTACCTATTTTGGCAATCTGTTGTTCGATTTGCAGCCCGAGGTGGCCATCAGCTTGTGGGAAACGGCAACCATGCTTGATCCGGAACTGGCCATCGCCTTTCGTAATCTTGGTCTTGGCTATTCGCAAATTCAGGATGACCTTGCCAAAGCCATCGAGGCGTATGAAAAAGCCGTCGACTTGAATAAAAAAGATGCCCGGCTTTTTTATGAACTGGATGTGCTCTACGAAGCGGCCAATGTGGAAGCCGAAAAACGCCTCGATCTGTTAAAGAAGAATAAAAAAGTCGTGCAAAAACGGGATGATGCGCTGGCGCGTTTGACCGAACTGCAGGTGCTTGCCGGAGATTATGACACGGCCATAAAGACACTCACCACGCATCATTTTAATGTGTGGGAAGGCGGCGGCGATATTCATAATGTTTTTGTCGATGCCCATGTGCTGCGCGGCTTGCAGAAAATGGCGGCGGGTGACCTGGAGGCAGCGCTCACGGACATTCAAACCGCCACCGATTATCCGGATAATCTGGAGGTGGGTCGGCCAAGCTATGACCGTAAAGCCGGCCGCGCCCATTTCTTCCTCGGCCAGATTTATGATAAATTGAATCAAAAAGACATCGCCCGGCAGCATTACCAGGCCGCTGCAGAGCTGGATAGCCGCGATGATTTCGCCTTTTATCAAGGGATGGCGCTTCTCGCCATGGATAAAAACAGCGAGGCTGCCGAACTTTTTGATGCGCTATTAAAACGCGGCGCGGCCCAACTCGATCAAAATGAAGAGTTTGATTTTTTTGCCAAGTTTGGCGAAAAAAGTCGCCAACAACAGCGAGTGGCGCGGGCGCATTATTTGATCGCCCTCGGCGCCCTGGGCAAGGGTGAGCAGGCCCGCGCACGCGACGAACTGGCCAAGGCGCAAGAACTGGATATGAATGATCCATGGATTAATTACTACGCGACCACTGTGAATAAATAGAGAGAACAGACATGAATCGACGAGAACTGATGAAAACCGGAGGGCTGTTTACCGGCGCTCTCTTTCTTGGCGGCTGTGCCTCGACGCGCACGACAAAAGCATCTCACAATTTTGAATTTTGCCTGAATACCAGCACCATACGAGGTCAAAAAATCGGCATTCGAAAAGAGATTGAAACCGCAGCAGCCGCGGGTTACAACGGCATTGAAATCTGGGTGCGCGATGTACAAACTTTTATCTCGGAAGGCGGCTCGCCGGCGGATCTGAAAAATTTGGCGGCCGATCTCGGCATAAAAATCGAAAGCGCCATCAGTTTCCCGCAGTGGATCGTTGATGATGAAGCCACACGCGCACAGGCGCTCGAACAGGCCAAACAGGAGATGGAATTACTGGCGCAGATCGGCTGTCCGCGCATTGCCGCACCACCGGTCGGCGCGACCCGAGATCCCGGACTGAATCTGAGCAGCGCCGCCGAACGTTATGCCGCATTGCTCGAGTTGGGAGCGCAAATGGGCGTTATTCCACAGCTTGAATTGTGGGGCTTTTCCGCCAATCTTCATCGTATTGGAGAAGCCATTTATGTCGCTGCGGAATCCGGTCACCCGGATGCCTGCCTGTTGCTCGACGCTTATCATATTTACAAGGGCGGTTCGGATTTTAATGGGTTGAAATTGATCAACGGCGATTCCATGCACATGTTCCACATGAACGACTATCCGAGCGACCCGCCGCGCGAAACGATCAAAGACAGCGACCGCGTTTATCCCGGCGATGGCGTGGCGCCGATGAATCAAATTTTGAATATTTTACATGCGAAAAACAGCCCAATTATTTTATCTCTTGAATTATTCAATGTCACGTTGTGGGATTTAGATCCATTACTGGTGGCCAAAACCGGCCTGGAGAAAATGAAAAAAGTTGTTGACCAAGCCATTTTTTCTCCGCAGTCGTAAAACTTAAAGGAGTCAGCTTATGCCCATCAATCGACGTTCATTTTTGCGGACCACCGCAGCATCCGCCTTGGCAGCGCCGCTCATCCTCAATGCCCAGAAAAGCAAAATATACAAAACGGCGGTCATCGGCGCCGGCTGGTGGGGCATGAATATCGCGCGTGAAGCCGTGTTATCGGGCGAATGCAAAATTACCGCCCTGTGCGATGTTGATGACAATCAGCTAGTCATTGCTCGGGACAAGTTGAGCGAGTTGACCAGCGATAAAGCCAAAGAGTACAAGGATTATCGCGAAATGCTTGAGCGGGAGAAACCGGAGATTGTCATTGTCGGCACGCCGGATCACTGGCATGCCCTTCCAACCATTGCCGCCATCAAATCCGGCGCGGATGTTTATGTGGAAAAGCCCATCAGTCACACCATTTATGAAGGCAGCGCCATGGTACGGGCAGCGCGCGACTACGAGCGCGTCGTTCAGGTCGGAACGCATCGCCGGGTTTCGCCGCATAATATGGCGGGCATCAAATTTCTCAAGGACGGCGGCGCCGGTAAAATCGGCATGATCCGCGCTTTTGTCCATTCGGATGGCGGCAGAGGCAAACCAACGCCGGATTCCGACATTCCGACCGGGCTGGACTGGGATTTTTATTGCGGCCCCGCGCCCTATCGCCCTTTTAATAAACGAATTCATCCGCGCGGTTTTCGTCAATTTCTGGATTTTGCCAACGGCACCCTGGGCGATTGGGGAATTCACTGGATGGATCACATTTTATGGTGGAGCGAAGAGAAATATCCGAAATCCGTGCACAGTCTGGCGGCGCGGCACGTTCGAGAAGACAACACCGAAACGCCGGATACACAGGTCGTCCATTTTGAATTTGAAGAATTTACCGCCACCTGGGAACATCGTCAATACGCCGGCAATGATTCGGAGAAACACCCGCTCGGCATCTATTTTTACGGCAGCGAAGGAATCGTGCACATCGGCTGGCATGACGGCTGGACGTTTTACCCGAGCGGCAGGAACAAAGAGATCATCCACGGCGAGCCGCAACTGAACCAACCGGACGACCAGAATATCAAAGAGTTGTGGGCGGATTTTTTGGCCTGCATCAAATCGCGCCAAAAGCCGATATGCGATATCGAGATCGGTCACCGCTCCACCAACCTAAGTCTGCTCGGTATGCTGTCCGCCAAAGTGAATCGCAGCATTCAATGGTATGGCGAAAAGGAAATCATCCTGAATGATGACGAAGCGAACAGTTATTTAAAACGCGAGTATCGCGCGCCCTGGGTGTATCCGTCGTAATTTTTGCCTGCGTAAATGAATACCAATACTCGCACCAGGTCATCTGGTGCGAGTCGAAATATTCTCCACAATAAAAGGTATATCATCATGCTAAAATGTGTATTGTGTTTTTGCCTGTTGCCGTTTGTATTTCTGCACCTAAATTGTCAAAGCAATCAAACGGATTTAAACGGCAATGAAGCGCAAAATAAAGCCCCAAAAGACACCCCCGTCGATCATCGCGCCGGCCCTTGCCATCGCCCTGACCGTCCTGCTGTTGTCCGGCTGCGGGGATAAAACCTTGCCTCTCGACGCCCTGCGCGCCCGGATCGGACCCCGCACGCGCGCCGTCCTCCTCAACTCGCCCTCGAACCCGACGGGCACCGTGGCCTCCCGGGCGGAGCTCGAGGCGCTGGCGGAGCTGGCCGCGCGGCCGGATGGACCGTGCATCGTGTCCGACGAGATCTACCACGGCG
>CAYSNA010000269.1:0-7517 GCA_964432185.1 uncultured Cytophagia bacterium | reverse complement strand
TCTTCCCCAGCACCAAACGCAAAATGCAAGGAGAAGCGATGCGCCGCATCACTGTCAAATGCCGTTAAAGGAGCAAAAGCATAGTCCAGTCGCATTTTGGATCGACCAAGCCAATTGGTTGGTGCATAGAGACCAAAACCAAGTCCCCATTTGGAAATTGACGCATCGTTAAATTTATAACCACCGCGCAGGGCAAAAACTCGATTGACAAGTAGTTCTGTACCGAGCTGATATTTGATCTTTTCCTTCGGCGTCCATAGAGCATCAGATGACAGAATTAATCTCCATTTTTCAAAGGGAAATTGTCTGAAATTGATGGCGGCGCCAAAACGATAGGTTTGCGGTAACGGAGATTCCCATGAATCAAATTTTACCTTGGAAAGGCCAAAGTTTTGCAAGGCTGCACCAAGAGAGAGTTCCGGGAGTTTCCCTGTAGAGTCCGGAGGAAATACCATATGGACACCGGCATCCAGGGCAGCGACATTCGATATTTCGCCAACGAGGTTTTGACTTAAATATTTCGCGGCAACTCCCAAGCCGAGTTGCCAATTTTTCGACGCACCCAGTTTTAAATTCTTACCATAGCCGACTGACATAAAAAGGTCAGAGCTGGAAGGTTCATTGCCGGTCGGCAAAAAATTGGGATCAAGCTCAACAATTGTTCCTTCATTGAAAAAAGAGAGATCAACACCAACCACGCCAAATCGCCCCAAAGGCAAACCGAAAGCGATGTTGCCTTGCTGTGTATCATCAATCCAGTTGTTAAAATTGAGCGCAAGACTGGTATATTCGAGCCCACCAAGCGCACCCACATTATAACGCATTAAATTGATATCATCAGTCAGGGCGGTAAATGCACCGCCCATGGCAACCTGTCGAGCCGCCGGACTAATTTTCAGAAAAGGCGCGGCGTGATAACCAATGCCAGTATTGTCGGCATTCACTTGTGGGATTACTACTAGCAATAAGCTAAAAAATATCGCATTGGTTACTCTTTTTGTGCTTATTTTTTCCAAATATCTCTTAACGCTTTTCATTCTATCTCCAACAAATGATGTATTATCATTTTTTAAGGATTTTAGCTATCGAATGACGACAAATTTGTTTCGTGCTGAAAGCGATTGTTGGTTGTTGATGCGTGCTTTTACTCTCAGCCAATAGGTACCGCTGGCGATATTGTCACCCGAACTGTTCATCAAGTTCCACCAGTTATCTACATATCCCCATTGGTGGATCTCGACGATGTTATTTCCAGAGTTCGAGAATGTTACGGATTGACCAGGGATTTTTATAACAAGCTCACCGGCAAAATTATAAATTTCTACGGATTCAACAGTAACCTCGCCCAGGTCGGATTTGACGCGCATTCTAAAGTTATGACCATCACGCTCACGATATGGATTCGGCGCCACCTCACAAACCAGATCGCTCAAGGACTGAATATCAATGGAATCCGGTATCACAATAAATCTAAAAGTCGCTTCTTTCAAGAAATTGTCCTTGTATTGAGCGGAAATCCGGTCGCCTCGGCGCGAATAAAGCTCACCGTCGTTTGGCGGACTATTGGAATCTCCGGATAACAGCGTGGCGGATTCAGAAAGAAAGATACTGGTATTGTACAAGCCACCGGAGCTGTCCTCGTAGAGTGTAACCAGCTCCCTGTCGCTCGTCATGTCATTCTGCAGCAAGACAACAATAGAGTCCTGTTCAACCGGATCAAGATTGCGATCAAATTCACCTTCAACTCGAACATGCAATGTTTGATCAAGCAGGGCCTCCGTTATATTCTGCCGAACGGAACTTTGAATGAATAAGGTACCTATCGTACCCTGAACAACAATAATACTATCCCTGAGGATTTCTCCTGGTCGCTGAGGTGACTGGAATTCTACAAAGAGATATTCCCTATCATATAACTCAAATCTATTATTGCCCGGAGTTGCATCTGTATTTTGCCCATTTAATAAGATGATATCAGTGCTGTCATCAGATTCGTACCTCAGCATTAATTCATTATAGATAAGCGTTATGGTTTCAACATCGTTGGTTAATGGGGCTGTCACATCGACCATCAGCGTATCAGACGCCTCAATTACATTGGATAATCTTAAAAACACTTTATCGACGAAAATAGAATCGTCCGAATTTGGAATCGTTGTATCAGCGGTATAAAAATCCATCGGCACAAAGCTGCTGTCCGTGAATTGAATAGAAGGCGGCCCGTTGACGATTTCGTGCCAGATAAATTTCCAGCCGTCAAGTAGCGGTGTAAGGCCGGTGTTCAATGTTTTTAGTTCAATTTCAAAAAGAATTTGTTTGGCGCCTCTCAAACCCATCTCACTGGAAAGCACAATGTTTTGTTTGCCGTTTATCGGTTTGAGATCAATCATCTCCAACAAAATTTGTGAAGGATTTTGGCCGTTTCGAATAAACAAACTGAATCGAAGTTGCTCTAATAATATTTCGTCGCGCTCGACATTAACCTTCTTCCAAAAGAGCGACAATGTATCCCAAACCACAGAAACTGGTTCTATTGGTGGTGGTCCAATCAGAGTGTCGCCTCGTAAAAACAAACTCGGCGAGCTTGAGATGTCATAATAATTGTATACAACACCGACACTGTCAATTTGCGGCGTAATTCGAAGCGAATCCGTTGACAAGTGGGCGCCAAATTGACAGGACGAATGCGGTTTGTGATAGCTGTCCAGGGGAACGTTTTGTGAATCTTGGTAAAAATATTTTGAATTTGTCCCTGCTGGACCTCGCCAGGGAGTATTTTCGTCGATTCGCCTGGTTATTGGTTCTGAACGGAATTGATACTCTATACTTGTCAAGTCAGGTTGGTCAGCATAAACACGAATATTTTGAAAATCAACTTCAAGTTCATCATTGCTGCTATTTTTAATAATGGCAATGTCTGTCGGAACTGGTCCTGCTTTATCGGCCGGAGGAGCAAATGCCAAAATAGTGGGAAGCCAGAAAAAATTGCCGTTTATGGTCTCTTTCTGTGCGACGAGAAAGCTGCCATCAACATTCAAACTGCTGTCCAATGCAGCATCCGCATCTTCAACTTCGTTCACAGCATTCGGCCAAATGTAAAAGGAGGAATCAAAACGGCCGACTTCGAGTACTCGTTTATTTCCTTTATCCGCTATGATGACTTTTCCGGTTTCTTCCACCCAGTCTGCATCAGCCGGCAGGCGTAAATGTGTGCTATCACTTCCGGCAACGCCTGTGCCCCACTGCCAGACGATGGAATCCGTGGCACGACTCACCATAAGGACGCGATGGTTCGCCTGGTCCGTGATGAGAACAAGTGAATCGCCGATAGCTTCGACATCGACCGGATTAAATGTGGGCGTTCCTTGATCTCTATATTCCCATTCAATAGAATCTGATTGGTAATTTATAGCGATGATCCGGCCGGCCCCGGTATCGGCAATAAGGATATTATCTGTATTCGGAATTTTGCTCACGGCTGACGGTGAAATAAGTTCGCCAAAATTCGTTCCGTACTCCCATTCAGGTTCCGATAGATCGTAATCAATAAGGACAACGCGATTGCTGCTCTGATAGGCAACGATAACTTTCCTTTCATTGCCTATTCTAAAGAGCTCAGCGTCAACTGGACCACGATATGCTTGGACTGATTGCGTTAATAAGATATTTGTTTTATCTTTATGATGAATAAATACTTTGTTTCCATCAAAATCGGTGACCAAGTAAACATTAGATGTTCGTGTTGGAAATTCATGCGATACATCATCAACATCCATAATATGCGACACATAGCCGATATCCGACGGACTATACACTTTATTATCATATTGCCATTGTATACCGCTGAGCGTCCACCCTCCCGGTTGTTTAAAGATCAGTGTATCGACGTTCGGTGTGAGGCGCAATACTTCCGAGTTGTCTATGATGACCGGGCTGATCCCGCTATCATAATCTGTGATTGTAAAACCCGTAACACCATTTTGACCGATATCATTAAAGCCATCGCTGAGACTTTTCTTACCCTGGGCGATAAGACCGGTATAGAGTGTTACAGAAAAGAGGATGCACAGATGTATCGTTTTTAACTGTTTCATGTTTGCCTACCTTGAATTTTCAACACAAGATATTAAGATGAAAGCATTAACTCGCTTGTATTGCTAATGCAATTGAATAAAATTTGGTCTCTTTGGAATCCGCTCTGGATGTTACGATGACGGGCGCTTGTGCACCAACGACCATCCCTGCTACTTTGCATTTTGCGAAAAAATTGACCGATTTGTAAAAAACATTTCCGGATTCGATATCCGGCATGATAAGGATATCAGCTTCTCCTCCAATAGGACTTTTAATACCTTTTATTTCGCACGCTTTCTTGCTTATCGCATTGTCTAAAGCCAATGGGCCATCAATGATACAGTTTTGGATTTGGCCTCGATCCGCCATTTTTGCAATAAGAGCAGCATCCACTGTGCACGGCATGGCTTGATAATTGACTTTTTCAATGGCTGTTATCATTGCCACTTTAGGTTTTCGGATTCCAAATGTTTTTACGGTATTAACAGCATTCATAACAATGGCAATTTTATCGTCAGTATTGGGACTGATATTCATCCCGCCATCGCTCATAAATAGTAATTTATGATACAGCTCCAAATCAAAAACTGATACGTGCGAGAGCAACTTTCCGCTTCGAATCCCATGCTCTTTGTCTAAAATTCCTTTCAGCAGAGTGGCTGTTGAGCATGTCCCTTTCATCAAGGTATCCGCAAGCCTTTCTCGGACCAACTGAATTGAACGAATGACGGATTGCATTTCAGAGTCCGTATTGATAATATCGAAATTCGATATATCGATACTGGCTTTCGCGGCAATTTCAACTATTTTCTTTTTGTTGCCAACAAGAACTGCGTCAGCCAATCCTTCCGCATGAGCGAATGCGATACCACTCAACACATCTTCACTTTCGGCCATAGCGACGGCTATAGTCTTACGAGGTCGGCCTTTTACTGACTGTACTAGTTCTTCGAACGTCTTGATCATGAGGTAATAGACTTTGTCCTGTGAGTATTAAGAACCTTGGCTATCAGTTCAAATTATCTCTCTTTATATATAGAGTCAATTTTTCTCACTCTCTAGTAACTCTAAGTAAAACAGATTCAATAACAAACGTTATTCCATTTGTTAAAAACTTTTCTTAAACTTTTGCTTTGCATATTTCTGACCATTGAAGCGATCAATTAACTGTTTGGGGAGAAAAAAATCTATGGGTGCAGTTGTCGTGGGCGGTGTGCAAATGATAAACAAGCTCAGATTTAACAATTATTGTCAATTCAAATCATTAGCAAATTTATTCTGCACCCGGCCTCCCGTTAATGAATCCCCCAAAGTATTGATTTTCTAACTCTCTTTAAATTAGGGGTTTCCACTAAAGACAGTTAGTGAATTATAAACAATCAATAAGTAAATGTCAAGCGAAATCAACATATTGTGTTGACTTTTTATTCAACATCAAAATGTATTAATGACTCAATTTTGTAGTCTGAAAATCTTTCGCGAGCCTTTAAGAAATCCAGTTCTATTAAAAAAACACCACCTTTGACTGTGCCACCAAGCCGCTCGACGAGTTTAAATGTTGCTTCAACCGTTCCTCCTGTTGCCAGCAAATCATCGACAATAAGGACTTTATCTCCTTGTTCAATAGCATCAATATGGATTTCCAGCGAATCCGTGCCATACTCCAGTTCATAATTTTCCGATAGCGTCTTGTAGGGTAATTTCCCTGGCTTTCTGACAGGTACCATTCCAATTCCAAGTTCATACGCCATCACTGAAGCAAAGATAAAGCCGCGGGATTCAATACCGATTATTTTATCCAAGGGCTGATCTTTGAAGCGATTTAGCATTTGTTTCACTGCTTCACGCAACGCATCGCCATCGCCAATAAGCGTAGTAATATCTTTAAAGCCGATTCCCGGTTTGGGAAAATCTTGAACATTTCTGATCTTATCAGCAAGTATCATTGAGTCATTCCTGCAGGATTAAACAATTTTAAAATCGTCAAACTCACCTTGAAAATCGATGAAATCAATCTGCACATCTTGAACGCTTGAGAAACGTGGACCGATCCTAAGGTTTTTGACGAGCGAAAAAACGGCACTTTTATTTCCTTCAACAACAACTTTTACATCTCCGTTAAATAGATTTGTTACGGAGCCTTTTAGGCCGAGAGAGCGGGCCTCCTTTTGAGTAAAGTAACGAAATCCAACGCCTTGAACTCGACCTTTGACGATTATGTTCGCTCGAATATCCATGTGCGATCAGGGATTGAGTCGATTCATTGTGCGTGGAAATGGAATCGTCTCGCGGATATGTGGGCGACCGCACAACCAGGCGACGGTCCGCTCAATTCCGAGCCCAAAACCAGCATGAGGTACACTCCCGTACTTGCGAATGTCCAGATACCACTGGAACGCTTGCTCGGGTAGGTTGTGTCTTTTAATACCCTCCAGCAGGAGGTCGTGATCGTCCTCACGTTGGCCACCACCAATGATTTCACCATAACCTTCAGGCGCAATCATGTCAACACAAAGTGCGCGATCCGGACGTTCAGGATCCTTTTTCATGTAAAAAGCTTTCACTGCAGCCGGATAATGTGTAATCATAACAGGCTTGTCAAAATGATCCGAAATTATTGTTTCATCGGTTGCGCCAAAATCATTACCTTCAATGAATTCGGCTTGTGCGTCTTTTAAAATTTTGGCGGCCTCATCGTAGGTTATTCGCGGAAATGGTCGTTTAATATTTTCCAATTTCGAGATATCTCGTTCGAGCAGTTCAAGGTCATCGCGTCTATTTTGCAAAACTTGTTGAACAATATATTCGATCATTGCTTCGGCCAAATCCATATCCTGATTTAGATCACAATAAGCCACTTCCGGCTCAAGCATCCAAAACTCGGTCAAATGTCGTCGTGTCTTGGATTTTTCCGCACGAAATGTTGGCCCAAAACAATACACTTTTCCGAACGCCATAGCAGCTGCTTCCATATAAAGCTGACCACTCTGCGTTAAATAAGCTTTTGATTCGAAATAATCTGTTTCGAACAAATTGGTCGTTCCCTCGCTGGCGTTTGGTGTGAATATCGGTGCATCCACCAATGTAAATCCCTGATCATCAAAAAAGTTTCTCGCTGATTTGATGATTTCATGTCGAATTCGCATAATCGCATGTTGCTTGGATGAACGGAGCCACAAGTGGCGATGATCCATTAAAAATTCAGTACCGTGCTCCTTTGGTGAAATAGGATATTCTTCAGCAACTTGTACGATTTCAACCTGTGATGCTTGAAGCTCAAAACCGCCTTTTGCACGCGGATCAGCGCCGACGGTCCCGGTGACAATGATGGAACTCTCCTGCGTCAATTCTTTACATTTTTCGAAAATATCCTCATCGACATTGCCCTTAAAAACAACGGCCTGAATCGTTCCAGTGCCATCTCTCAGCATAATAAATAAAAG
>CAYSNA010000268.1:0-7519 GCA_964432185.1 uncultured Cytophagia bacterium | reverse complement strand
CACACGGCCACCAGGGCGGCCGACCAGGTGACGCCGAAGATGCCCCACCAGATGCCGTACAGCCCGTGGTCCCAGACCCGGGTCAGCGCCCAGAACACGGCGATGGGCGCCAG
Source organism: uncultured Cytophagia bacterium (assembly GCA_964432185.1). Lineage (GTDB taxonomy): Bacteria > Zhuqueibacterota > Zhuqueibacteria > Residuimicrobiales > Krinioviventaceae > Kriniovivens. Next base: position 7,406 of record CAYSNA010000268.1, on the reverse strand, counting down.
GATCTGCCGGTCGAGGCCGATCCACAAGGCGAACGCCGGCTTCTTCAGCCGCCTCGTACATGGCCTTCGCCTCATCGGCGGTCATGGATATAGGTTTTTCGCAGATAATGTGCTTGCCGTTCTTCGCTGCGCCCATGGCAATGGGCTTGTGCGTTTTGTTGGAGGTGCAAATATCAATGAGATCGATTTCCTCATTGGCGACCAATTTTTCCCAGGATGTTTCGGTGTGCAACCAGCCATACTGTTTTGCCAAAGCATCAGCGGCCCCCTGATTAATATCACATACCGTGTGCAGAACCGGTGTTTTCGGCAGCTCAAAATAGTGCGCCACATCCAGATAGCCGTTGCTGTGCGCCCGGCCCATAAAAGCCGCGCCGACGATGCCGACGTTGATTTGTTCAGGCATTGTGTTCTCTCCCAATTTGGATAAAAATATTTTTTATTGACAAAGCGTTCTATATTGCGTACGTTTCTCAAAAGGAGATAATTTATGAAATCCATTGCTGTAAAAACGGCCCGCACGAATCTTTATAAATTGATTGATGAGACCATTGACACCAGCGAGCCGATCCAAATTACCGGCAAACGCGGCAATGCCGTTTTGATTTCCGAATCAGATTGGCGTTCAATCAATGAAACGCTTTACCTCTTGTCCATCCCTGGTATGCGAGAATCCATTGTCAAAGGCATCGATACACCCGTTGAAAAGTGCGCCGAGGAGCTGGACTGGTGAGTTGGAAACTCGTCTATACCCGGCAGGCTCAAAAAGATGCCCAAAAGCTTGCGGCTGCCAATTTAAAAGAACGCACTTTAAAACTCCTCACAATTCTTCAAAAAAACCCATATCAGACACCTCCACGATACGAAAAGTTGGTGGGTGATTTACAGGGCGCTTACTCCCGTCGGATCAATATTCAGTATCGGCTTGTCTACCAAATACTTGATGATGAAAAGATCGTCAAAATCATACGCATGTGGACGCATTACGAATGATTCAACATCAGGGCAAGCCAAGAATTTTTCGATTGATCGCCTGATCGGACTGACCACCGGCGAAATCATCAAACGCCACTTCGGTCGCATCAATAAGATGCTCCGCGATAAACGGCGCGCCCTCGGCCGCCCCCTGTTCCGGCGATTTGACGCAGCACTCCCATTCCAAAACCGCCCAGCCGCGATAACCGGCTTCGGTCAATAAGGTGAACACGCGTTTAAAATCGACCTGGCCGTCGCCGAGAGAACGGAAGCGACCGGCGCGTCCCGCCCAGCCCAAATAGCCGCTGTAGACGCCCATGCGGCCGCTTGAATGAAACTCGGCATCTTTGACGTGAAAGGCGGTGATGCGATCGCCATAAAGTTCTATGAATTGGCAATAATCGAGTTGCTGCAAAACAAAATGACTGGGATCATAGTTCAGACGCGCTGCCGGATGATCATTGGTCTTGTCGAGGAACATCTCAAACGTCGCGCCGTCAAAAAGATCCGAACCGGGATGTAATTCATAGGCGATCGTGATGCCATTGTCGTGGGCAAAATCGAGCACCGGTGTCCAGCGCTTGACCATTTCGTCAAATGCCTCATCAATCAATCCGGGTGGACGCTGCGGCCAGGGATAAACCATGTGCCAGGCAAAGCCGCCGGAGAGCACCGGCACAGCCGTCAGTCCCATGTGTTTGGACGCGGTTATGGTTTTTTTCAGTTGATCCGTCGCCCAGGTGACAATTTCGCTATCGCTCAATCCCTTTGGATAAAATCCGGCAAACGCGGTTTTATAGACATTGTTCATTGCCAGCACCTGGCCTTGCAGATGCGCCGCAAGTTCAGTTGGCTCGAGTCCATTAGTTTTTAACTGACCAACCAGCTCATCACAATAATTTTTGGACGCCGCAGCCTTGTCCAAATCGATAACCCGGCTATCCCAGGTTGGAATTTGTACGCCTTTGTAGCCGAGTGAGGCTACCCATCGGCCAATATTTTCCAGGTTATTGTAGGGCGCCTCATCGCGAAGAAACTGCGCCAGAAAAATGGCGGGCCCTTTTATTGCTGACATATTGCTCTCCTTCACTAAATCCACAAAGCAGAATGATTGATAAGAAAAGCTTTCTACTTTTTACTTTCGACTTTTTACTTTCTACCTTCTCACATCCATCATACAATCCCTTAGCAATCGCGACATGGCCGGACCGTCGGTGCCGGTTTTACGCAATTCCCGCGCGCCGCGCTCGTTCATCAGCGTGACGACCTCTTGACCGAGTCGCAGATTTTCAACCGACAGTTTCATGAAATCAACCGAATCATCGCGGTACGGAAAAAGATCGAGGCCAAACCAGCCGTCATACTTCATCTGATCGAGGACGTAGAGAATGCTGACCATGCGCTCAAAATTGGCGCAGCCCGGAGGAATGTCCATATCCGCCTGCATGTCATTATCATCCCAGTGGGTGTGATAGAGTTTGCCCGCGCGCAGCACCAGCGAGAACATGTCCTCAACATTTTCGCGCGCAATGAGCGCGTGACCGACATCGATGTTCAAACCAAAGCTTGGATCGTTCACTTCCTGCACAATCGCCAGCGCCGAGGCGGTGTTGCCCATCATAATCCAGGAACGCGGCTCAAACGGTTTGGGTTCGATACAGACTTTGGTCGAATATTTATTTTGATGTAAATACTGCATGATTTTGTAGACGGAATCGACATAGCGATTATAGAGCTCGACATAATCGGTTTGCAGCATAAAATCGTTGCCGTCTGTCGCCGGCCACAGTACGCTGATCGGCACGTTAAACCGCGCGCCCATGTCCAGCGCCCATTTGACGCGATCGATGGCGGCCTGACGAACCGCGGGATCCGTATCGCCCAAGGCGCCAAATTTATACTTTTGTTCGGTCCAGGTGTGACCGCAGAGCTGCACCATCTCCAGGTTATAATCGGCCATCACTTTTTCAATGTCAGCGGCATTGGAGTCGTCGATTTCGGTCGGCACGTGCAATTCAAAGCCGTCCACCCCATCCGTCTCGCCAATAATTTTGATGCGGTCAATGACCGAGACATCCTCTTTAAAACCGTTAACATTAAAGCGGTCTCGAAGATTGGTCATGCCCCAAATGCCCATACAGATTTTATTTTCCATAACACACTCCCTTGGTAGAGCAATTTCAAATTCTGAATTAAAAATGAAAAATTAATTATTGCAGTAAAAGAACTTTACGAGTTTGTGAAAATCGACTTGTTTCCAGCGCGAGAAAGTAGAGTCCGGAACTGAGTGTTCGTCCGTGCTCATCAAGACCATTCCAGGCACAGTGATGGTTCCCGGACGACTGTCTCTCATCAATGAGCGTCGTCACCTTTTGTCCGAGGGCATTGACGACCGAGAGTTCGACATTTTCATTTGTGGATAATTCATAATGAATCATGGTTGAACCATTAAACGGATTGGGATAATTTTGCAAAAGAGCTGCGCGCTTTAGAGTCCCCGTTTGATCATTCACCGACGATTCGATCGTTTTGTCATATTTCACCAGCAGCATAATACCCGGCCATTCCACTTCCATGCCGTGCACCATTTGGCCGTCATACAGCGGCGTTTTGCCGGTTTTGATTTTATTGACGCCGGCGACCAGGGCTGAGGGATTGTCAATCTGAACTCGATGCGAATAGTATTGATAATTCGGCCCCTCTTTATCAAATACTTTATTATCATTGACGTACAGTCCGTTCATATATCCCGGACTCCAGCTCGCCCAGCAGAGTTGATAAGCCACAGCCTGACTCAGATCGCCTAAAATTCGAACATTCTCTGTTTTTTCACCGCTGCGCGTCACCCATTTTTGCGGCACATTATACGGTTTGCACAGTTCAACGGAGAAATCGCGGCGATCCAGTGACAACTCTTTCACCGGCGCAACAAAGGTGATAATGCCGGTCTCGTCCTTCACACGCGCGGCAATCTGCATCGGTTCAGCCTGATCCGGAAGCCAATCGGTTTGCCAGGTTTTGTTGAACGGCGCGCTCATATCGCTGCCAATATGATGCGTGATACCGCCGTGAAAAAAGTGATAATGCCACTGACGATAAACGCCGTCACCTTCCCAGTTGATATCCTCATAAAGTCCGATGAAATCAACGCGGGCAATATCGCCATTCGGACTGGAGGCCTCAAATTCAAGATTCACACTTTTGCCAAGCACATCGCCATTCTGGATGCTTGTGAATGCTCCGGTTGGATGCGGTTTGTTTTCAGGATCGTAATAAACGCGGATATGAAATCCATAAATCAAATTCTGCGGCCAGTTCCAGGTGTGTTCGGCGCTGACGCGAATTTTGAATTTATTATTTGTGCCTTGATTCAATACGTCGAGAGGAATCTCAACGTGTGGATAAATGTGATGTTGATACTGATGCTGCGGCGTTGGGATATTTTCAGCCTCGGGCACAAGAATCCAGTCACTGCCATTGATCTGAAAGGACAGACCTCGCGTCCCGTCATGGCAGAGGATTTTTTCGAGATTCACCTCCGCTTTGATCGCATGTTCAAGGTCGATATCGTGTCCGGGATCAAGCCTCACGGTTTCCCAATAACCGTTGACAATTTTGGTGTTCCAGTTGGTTGTGCCGTCCCGTCCGCCAACGCGCAGCGAACCGCCGGCATCGCCATTGGCGTTCCACCAAGTGTATTCGCGAAAAACGTCACCGGGTTGCGGCTCTGCAAAGGCGCTTGACATGAGGAGAAACAGGCAGAAAAACACAAGGACAAAAAGCTTCATGAATTAACCTCGTTTACAGGATTAGGAAAATTCGGGATGATATAATCGATCTGATTTTTTTGATAAAAAGGCGGCAATCTCGTGTTGTGAAATTACGGCTGTCGCGCCATGGGTCATCGCGACGAGTGCGCCGAGCGCATTGCCAAACTCACACGCAACCTGGAGAGAGTTACCGCCCAATATTTTATGAATGAACGCGGCGGAAAACGCATCGCACGAGCCGAGGGAATCCGCCAGTTTGATTTTATAACCAGGCACATAAACGCCTTCGCCAAAAACCGATTGGGCGAAAGCGCCTTTATCGCCAAACGTGACCAGCACATAATCAAGGTTAAATTCCTGCGTCATAAAGTCGCAAAATCCGGAAAAGCTGTCCGCCTCGATGTCAAACATCTCGTGAATTTGTTCGACTTCGTCATCATTAATTTTAAGGATATTGGCTTTTTCAAGAGAATAAAGAATGGTCTCTCTGGAAAAACATTTTTTGCGAAGATTGATATCGTAAAACTTGACCGCCGTGCTCGCCGCTTCAATCAATGTGTAAAGCGTCTCTTTCGATTGCGGCGCTCGTTGGATGAGCGTGCCGAACGCCAGACACTCGCATTTTTTGGCCGCCGCCACAAGGCTTTTATCAAGTTGAATGTGATCGTAGGCGACATTCGGATTGATGACATAATCCGGAAGATGGTGCTCATCAAAACTGACATCCACCGTGCCGGTTGGGTACTCGGCGTTTCGCTGCAACAATGCTGTGTCAACGCCCAGCTCAACGACTTGCGCACAGGCCGCATCGCCGAGTTCATCCCTGCCGAGACTGCTGACAAACTGCGCCTTATCGCCCAGCGAATTGACGCGGTAGGCAAAATTAAACGGCGCGCCACCGAGGATTGTTTTGTCGGGAAGAATATCCCAAAGGATTTCGCCAAAAGCGAGGATAGTTCTGCTCATAAAAATCCTTTTTTAAATTTATGGACACTCATATTTTTTGCGAATTTCGTCGTTTTGCAAATGTTCGTCTGTTTGCTGCCATAAACGGCTTTTGCTGATCCGCAATTCCAGGCGGAAATTGGCGCGTCTTTATTATTTATCAACCGTCAGGTTCTCCCACAGTTCATAAAAAGTGGCTTCATGACCATCATAGCGGAAAAAGTCCAAATCGCCGTCACCTTCGGCATCGCCGAGGTACGAATTGTAAGCGCCGGTCATGGTCAGTAATTGCTGCTCCTGCCATTTTTGCCAATCCTGTTCGCCCTCGCCTTGTAAAAAGAGAATGACCGGACTCGCCTCGGGGTAACCCTGATCGCCGTTGTTGCCGGACAGGACATCCAGATCACCGTCGTTATCCATGTCACCCACCTGGAGCGTGTGGGCGTAGGAATTCAGCCCGATTTCATGGCGAATCCACTGATTGTGACAATCGGGGTTGAGATCATACCAGGCAACACGGTTGCGAAATTTTTCCGAACAGGAGATAAACACCTCATCGCGGCCATCATTATCGATGTCGGCACAGATGATTTTTGTCGCGTTGTATTCCCAGGAATAGCCGTCGTCGCTGTTCCAATAGGGATCAACGGTTTGCACCGACCACACGCCGGTCATATCGCCGCCCGGATTAAAAAAACAAAAGCCGGTAGAGACGGCATCGATATCACCATCACCGTCCACGTCGCCAACGTGCTGGCCTTCGTGCAGATGTTCGACATAGACTTCGGCGGCACGCGTCCAGGTGTCGGGATCGTCCTGGCGGTAGACAAACAGTTTACGCACCGCATGCGCTGTCGCGACGATGTCCGGTTTGTCATCGCCATTGAGATCAACGAGATCGAAATCTTTGATAAAGCAGGGAAACTCGGTGATGAAATGCGCTTTCCAGGTCGGGTTTTCATACCAGTACAGTTTAGTCGGTTGATCCGCGCCGCCCCATTCACCCGGACTCACCGGGCCGAGCACATCCATGTCGCCGTCACCGTCAATGTCGGCCGAAGTCACATCGCCGGCGGCAAATTTTCCGCCGTCCGGGCCTGTCTCAGCAATGACATGTTTGATGAAAGGCTTGAAACCAGCTTGCGTTTCGTACCAGCCAAGCCAGCCGCCGCCGGAACAATTATCAATAACAAAAAAGTCCAGCAGCCCGTCGCCATTGACATCGGCGTGGCTTCGCGCCCACCAGTGTTTCGCTTCGCCCCGCGGAACAATCACATGCTTTTTAAATTCCACTTTGGCCCAGGACGGATTCGGAGTCCAAACGATGACAATAATCGCGAACAAGATGGACATAGCAATTTGGATTACTTTTTTCCTTTTCATCATGATCACCTTTTTTCGGTTGATTTTTTTCTCACGCAAATCCTCTGAAAACCTTTTTGCAAAGCAAACTCTCCCATGTCAACTTTTCACTCTTAAAGTTTCATTTATTCGGGACTTTAAGCCAATCTTTTTTAAATTGCGCCAAACCGGCATCGGTTAAATTGTGGTTGAACATTTGCCAGAACAGAGCATCCGGGATGGTGACGATATCAATGCCGTGCCGCAGGCACGCCAACACGTGGTTCTGGGTTTTGATGCTGCCGGCAATGATTTCAGATTTAAAACCAAAATTATCGCGAGTCAGAGCGGCGTCGGCAACAAGGATGTCACTTT
>CAYSNA010000267.1:0-7534 GCA_964432185.1 uncultured Cytophagia bacterium | reverse complement strand
TTATGGCGGGATTTAGATATGCGATTTTCGGACAGACTATGGCAGTCCACAGCATCAATTTACAAATCGATTCTGTCGCATCCTTTTAACAGGGAGCTGGCCGCCGGCACCTTGGCGCCGGACAAATTTGCCTATTACGTTCAGCAGGATGAACTTTATATCAAGGCGTACGCGCGTGCGCTGGCGATGCTGGCGGCCAAAGCGCCACATTCGGATATTACGAACGAATTGCTCACTTATGCCAAGGACGGCATCCTCATCGAACAGATGCTGCATGATCTTTTTTTCAAAACATTTCATATCGAACAAACCGAAACGCCGCAGCCGGCGTGTTTCAGCTATACCAATTTTTTGCTCGCCACAACGGCCATTGAACCGTTTGCCGTCGGCCTTGCCGCGCTTCTCCCCTGTTTCTGGATGTATCGGGAGGTCGGCCATTTTATTGCCAAAACCTCAGCGGCAGACAATCCCTACCAACCCTGGATCGACACCTACACGGATGTCGAGTACGACAAGGTCGTGGTTCGGGTGATTGACATGACCAATGCAACGGCGGACCAGGCAGCCGATTTCATAAAAGAAAAAATGGCGTCGGCCTTTGTCTATTCCACCCGCCTTGAATACAACTTTTGGCATGCCGCCTATCATCTTGACACATGGCTGCAATAAGATAATCCGATAAATCAGTTGACTGCCCGCGGAAGTCGCAGAAAAACGCGGAGTGTCTCTATATTTCCGTGCAATTCCGTGTCTTCCGTGGGCATTTCTTTAAATGGCTGCATAGACTTTTATCAAAAGCATGGTTTTGTAATTTTGTATTGCGGTTTTGGTTCGTTCGCTATTGAAATCGAATACAGACAAAATTCCTATCCGTTTTGATCCGTTCGATCGGCGCACATCCGTGTTCCATGCTTTTTCTGTTCACGATTTTTACCCAATTTGGCCTAATGCTGACATTTGTCACAATGACATTAATTTACCATTAGCCGGATTTTCACCTTTGATTTTTTGGCGATTTTTTGTATTCTCGCTTCATTATTTATTCTCCCAGTGAAGAAACCAAAACCGCTTATGACGGAAAATCTGCTTTTATCCATTCTTGAGAAAATTCAACACGTTAACATTGCCGTTTATGGTGATTTTTGTCTCGATGCCTATTGGCTGCTCGATCCGGCCGGTGGTGAAATTTCCGTGGAAACTGGGTTGCGAACCGAAGCGGTGCGCACGCAGTATTACACGCTTGGCGGCGCGTCCAACGTCGTGGCCAACCTGGCGGCGCTGAATCCGAAACACATCACGCTTGTCGGCGTGACTGGAGACGATCTTTTTGGGCGTGAAATGCGGCGGCAGTTCCACGAGTTGAGAGTGGACACGACAGCTCTCATCACCCAAAAAGAAAATTACGACACGGTGGTGTTCAGCAAACGAATTCTTTATGAACAGGAGCAACCGCGCATCGATTTTGGTTTTTTTAATCGGCGCACACAAGAGACGGATGATCAGATCATTCAAAACCTGCGCAAGACGCTTGACTCGTGCGATGCGATGATTTTTAATCAACAGGTTCCCGGTGGATTATCCGATTATTTCATCGAGCAGGTGAATTTTGTTTTTGACGAATTCACCGACAAGATCATCCTGCTTGATTCTCGTCACTATGGTAAACGCTTTCGAAATATCAACAGAAAGACGAACGATGTTGAGGCGGCCGCGCTGGTGTATGAAATTGCAAATCCGCTCCAATTAAAAGATGTAGGACAACGACTTTATTCTCAATTTCAAAAACCTGTTTTTATCACCAAGGGTAAAAATGGTATTTTGGCAGTTGACGAAAACGGGATCGCGGACATTCCAGGATTAACACTTGAAGGCAAGCTCGATACCGTTGGCGCTGGCGACACTGTCATGAGCGCACTGGCGTTGGCCCTGGCCGCCGGATTTTCCGCCGCAGAGGCCGCTGACTTTGCCAATCTCGCCGCCGGTGTGACCGTCCAAAAACTCTTTCAAACGGGCACGGCATCCGCTGATGAAATTATGGAATTGTACAAAAATCAATTTTAAAACACATAACCCGAACAGGAGTGCATCATGAAAAAAATGCTTTTTTTACTGCTCATCCTCACGCTCACGTCACTTGTTTTTGCGGACGCGACTGTCGATCAATTCATCGGCCGCTGGGCGCTTTTTGTGCCGAACGGCGCGAGCTGGCTGGAAGTCAAACAGGTTGACGGCTATATCGACGCCGACCTGCTGTGGTACGGCGGCAGCGTCGTGCCGGTTGATGACGCTTATCTCGATGGCGACGCGCTTGTCGTCACTCGCGTCAATCGCGACGTGGTGGCACGAGATGAAAATCGCAAACCGACACGAGTTCAGAATCGCACCGAATTGTACAAATTTATGTTTTTCGGCGACCAGCTCGTCGGCAAACAAATCAGTCCGGCCAGTGATGGAAGCGGTGTTAGTGTGATGACGTTTACCGGCAAAAAAATTCCCGATCTGCCGGACGCGCCGGATTTGTCGAAAGTGAAATTTGGCAAACCAATCACTTTGTTTAACGGCCAGGATTTGTCCGGCTGGGAGTTGATGGGCGACAACAGTGTCAACGGCTGGAGTGTTAAAGAAGGCGTGCTGATAAACAATCCTGTACAGGAGGAAGGCAAAGCCCATATCAGTTACGGCAACATTCGCACGACAGATGAATTTGAAGATTTTAATTTGAGGCTGCAAGTCAATATCCCCAAGGGAAGCAATAGCGGCGTGTATTTGCGCGGCATTTACGAAATACAGGTGCAGGACAATTATGGCAAACCGCTTGACAGCCATAATATGGGCGGGCTTTACAGCCGCATTACGCCAAGCGTGGCGGCGGAAAAACCGGCGGGCGAATGGCAGGACATGGACATTACCCTGTGCGACCGCCATCTGACCGTGATCCTAAACGGCACCAAAATTATCGATAACCAGCCGATTATGGGATGCACCGGCGGCGCGATCACGGCGTGCGAGTTCATCCCCGGCCCGATTTATTTGCAGGGCGATCACGGCACGGTGAGTTATCGAAATATAGTATTAACGCCGATTGTGAAAGAGTAATCCCTTTAAAATTTGTAGTACACCTTAAGGTGTACTACAAATTCACCACATCAGCCATCACACCCGCTCCGGCACCACATATGGCTCGCGATAATCCCGCGTCAGCATGTCGTTCGCCTCGTCATCACCCTCAAATCGTTCAATGTCCGGATCAAACTTTAACTGACGTCCAAGCCGATAGGAAATATTGCCAAGGTGGGCCAGCGCCGATGAAAGATGCGCCGTTTCCACCGGGCCGTTCAATATGGATTTATCGTGCGCCCGAACCGCATCGATAAAATTGGCGTAGTGATCACCACCGGCTTTGCCTTTTTTCACTTTTTCATATTTGTTATTGCCGACCAGTTGCCACACTTCGTAAGTATCGTAGCCGGATATGTTCACGTAGCCCTTATCACCGTAAAAAATATTACCGACCTTGATGCCATCCTCGCCATTCGTCGCCCAGTGGCGCACTTCAAACTGGATCATTTTCTGTTCTTCAGGATAATGATAAACAGACGTCAACACCTCCGGCACTTCTTTCGAATCATCCCATAAAAACTTGCCGCCCATCGCGGTGATGTCAGTGGGCAGGCCGACATCCAGTCCCCACATGCACAAATCGGTTTCGTGGATGCCCTGGTTGCCGACGTCGCCGTTGCCGAAATCCCATTGCCAGTGCCAGTTGTAATGCACCCAATCCTCGGAAAAGGGACGATACTGCGCCGGCCCAAGCCAGAGATCGTAATCAAGGTCATCCGGTGGAGCGGAAAAGCCCTTTTTGCCGATGTCGCCGCGCCAGCGGAAGACGAGTCCACGCGACATATAAACGCGGCCGATGATGCCGTCGCGCATGTCCTGGATCACCTCCTGGATCGCTTTTGAACTGCGCAACTGCACGCCATGCTGCACAATGCGGTCATATTTTTGCGCCGCCTCGACCATTTTGCGGCCCTCAAAAATATTATGCGAACCGGGCTTTTCAACATAGACATCTTTGCCCGCCTGGCACGCCCAAATCGTGGCCAACGCATGCCAATGGTTGCAGGTCGCAATACTCACCGCATCAATGTCTTTGTCCTCAAAAACACGGCGCAGGTCCTGCTCCAGTTTGTATTCTTTATTGAATTTTCCACTGTACTGCTTATTGCGATCCTGCAACACTCGCATATCCGGATCACACATGGTCACGACGTCAACATTATCGAGCTTTTCGTAGCCCTCGAGATGGTCTTTTCCACGGCCATTCATGCCGAGGATGGCGACACGAATCGTATCGTTGGCGCCAAAAACTTTTTTCGGGATGATGGTTGGGGCGACCGCTACAGCGGCGGCAGCAGCGGCCGTGATTTTAACAAATGTTCGGCGGGATACATCTTGTTTCACCATGTGAATGCTCTCCTCTTTGGATGTGACTCAATACGTTTAAGAGCGGATGGGCACGCTTTGGAGTTCATATTTTGAACACGAGCACGATGTACTCATCAGCAGACACAAAAGTATAACCGATTTTCAAATCGAATGCAAGTGCTTAATTGGCATTTGAGAGGACCTGGGCTGTTTTCCGGCAGGCGGAATAATCGCACTTTGGCCCGGCATCATGCGGACATCCCATGACCAAAGTACGATCGCTGAATTCAGCCGATAAATCTATTTGACGAGTGATACTTTGCGTATCACTGTTTCGCCACTATTTTTGATCGAGATGAAATAGGTGCCGGACGGCGCAACATGTCCGCGTTCATGACGGCCATCCCAGGTTATTATATGGCTACCGCTCGTCACATTCCGGTGCATCAACGATTTGATTCGACGGCCGCGAATATCGTACACATCGGCAGTAACCTCGCCGGTTTCCGGAAGATCGATGGTCATCCGAACCTGAGAATTAAATGGATTGGGATAAGCAGCGCTCACGTTAAAGTCGGATATGACGGACGCATTATTCTGCGCGACCGATGTTGCTGCGGATGTCGTTCTGAACTTGAGGCCCCAAATCCGGTTGCCGTCATAGTTGGGATCCGATTCGACCACGCATATATTCAGGCTGAAATCGTATGTGCTGTACTTGTGCAGCGTTTTAACCAAAAGTCGGTTTTCACCGGCTTTTACCGTGGCTCTCTTTTTTTGGATATACAGATCATCGCTTGAAAAAGTGCGGGTGCCGGTATAGTCGTAAACCACCTCACCGTTCAGCCAGATTTTCATCGCCTCGTCCGATCCGAGCCACAACTCCGCTTCCCGAGTTTCGGGGGCATCAAAATAGGCAAAGGCATAACTGACGATATTTTTTTGACGATCAAAATAATCGCGAAGATCAATGCGGTCATCAGTAAAATAAATGGACTCGCTCCAGCCGTCTTTTGCGGGCAGCGGCGCCAGTTGGGCTTCGTTCTGCAAAAATTCATAGCTAATCGGATCAGCCACCCCGTCAATTGAAAACGGACCGCGCACGATCCAGTCGCGGTTGCTCTGACCATAATCGCCGTTCTTGTCCCTGGTTTTGATAAAGCGTTTCGCCGTGCTCTCAATCGAGGCGCCGACCACACTGATCTGATCCGCCTGATTGGTTCCCAAACCCACCCGCTCGGCAAGGGTTATTTGTTCCATATCATCGGGATTCAATCCCATGAGTCGCGCGCATACATGATCGGTCGCCACCGGATCAGAACTGGCGAGGATCGTATTCATGCGCACAAAATTGGTGATGACGCCATTTTTGCGCTCGGCCGTTTTGGCCAACTCCAGACAGGCGATGGCATCAACCAGAACAAAATCAATTCCCGCTAAATTGGACAGATCGACAATTTCCTTTTCCGTATAATGTTTTGGCGCGAGGGAATGATGCGTGAGTTTGGTGGTATAGCCGTTTTGCGGCACGCCGGAATTTTTCGAAAAACCATATTTGGTGCAGGGCGCCAAACCGATTTGATTTTTCAAAGCGCAGGTCATGCCGACCGTATGGATTTTCATCACCGGTACGGTGATGTAGGCATCGGCGTTGAGGACATCCTGGTGAATCCAGTATGTGCCGCCCTGCGGCAGCGCCTGTCCGCCGCCGGGAATTTCCACTTGCACCAAATCCTGCCAGGGATTATCCGCCGGTGAACCGTTCAAATTCGATAATCTAAAATTGATGCCGGCGAGATCGGGATCAGTCAACAAATCCTGATAACCGCACTCATCCCACAATTCGTCCCACGATGGCTTGCTGCGCGAGGTTTGGTACGCCATCTCGTAATCCATCGGGCGCGGCGAGCCTTCGCCGATGACAATCTCCATGTTGCCGGGATCGATCTCGTTCACGACTTTTATCAGCGCCTTGACGACGCGCACATCGGTCACTTCGCCGGTGCCGGGCTTTTCCGGATCGACAATATTCGGTTTAATCAGCACCATATCGCCGGGATGGATGAACCATGTCAAGCCGCCGGCCAAATCAACCGCGCGGCGCACCATCTGCTCAATTTCAGGATAATCGATGGTGTCGTCATCAATCGAAAGTGGATTCGGCAATTCCGCGTCATCCGATCGAACGATGGAGACTTTAGCGGTGGCATCTGTCACGGCGTCAATGTCAGCGGCCGGTTTCCAAAAATGAAAGCCGAGCTCCGCATCTTTTTCAGCTTGAGAAATATCCCAGGCCAGCCAGCAGACCAGAAGCACAACGACAAAAAAGACTTTGAGGACAATTTTTCGGGACTTCATGATATATCTTTCAGAAGATAAAGTGGACAGCTACGCCAACAAGGTACGCACCAAGACCGGTTAAAATCAAATAAAAAAATAAAATCTTGAAACCAAGCATGGATTTGTAAATGTACACAGTTTCCAGCTTTGTGGCCGGTCCGGCGATAAAAAAGGCCAGCGCCGCGGCCGTGCTCATGCCTCGCTCCATGAGCACTTCGATCAGCGGAATGGCCGCGCCGCCGCAGCTATAAAACGGCACGCCCAAAGCGATGGCCACCAACAGACTGGCGCCGACATGTTGGCCGAGTAGGCGCGAAATGACTTCTGCCGGAACAAGCGCTTTGACCGCTGAACTGAGCAACAACGCCACAAGAAAATATCTGCCGAGAAAAAGTGAGGTTCGATAAAAGTCGATATAAAATGGCCGCAGTTGAGATGGACGCGCCGACACGTCGACGGGAATAGTGATGGAGAGTGACAAGACTTTAACAAGATAGCCGCCACTCACCGCGATGAGCACGGACGCAACGAGACGAAGCATCGCAATATCAAATCCGAGCAGCGAGGCGGTTAAAAAAAAGACGCTTGGATTGATGAGCGGCGAGGCGATCATGAACGTCATGGCGGCGCTGAACGGTAGACCGGTGCGCATCAATGATATGGCAATCGGCACGGCGGCGTACGTTGGCATGGGCGATAATACGCCGAGAAGCGCGGCGCTCACAATCGCCAGGTGTTCGTTGCTAAAGTTTAAATTGATTTTGCG
>CAYSNA010000266.1:0-7568 GCA_964432185.1 uncultured Cytophagia bacterium | reverse complement strand
TTCCGGTCATCATCAGTTGGTTGCCAACCCATTGGCTGAACTGACCGATGGAAAAAATCATGCCGCCATGCTTGTTCATCGGTCCGGGCACAAATGGTGATTCGATGGCGTGATTTTTCGCAAAAATTTTGGCGATACCATCGAAGGCTTTGTGCAATCCAGTGCGGCGGCTGGCGTCGACTGGATCAAGCAGATAGACCATTTTTTCTTTTTTGATATCCATGGCCATGGGAACGTCTTCGGCCTTCATTTCGGGAAAACTCTGGCGAATGGCTTTGGCCTTGGTCACCACACCGGAGACACCGAATCCGAGATCATCAGCGCGTTCGTAGCACATGATCTGCAGCGGCAAACCGGGCATCTTTTGGCTTTCGAGTTTCGGCGTACCGTCATCGTTCATCAATTCACGTGAGACCGTGGTGAGAAACGCCGCCGTGGCCGGACCAAATCCGACGCAGGCAATATCGACGTCCATGGCTTGTCGTTGTATGTCGTCCATATTAAATATCTCTATTTTCTTTTCAACTAAAAACAAAACAACCCCATCAGGGCTCCAAGCCCTGATAGGGTTTCGAATAATCATTTATTATAACGGATAATCCAGCGCTTCGGGGATCATCACTTGCGTTAATGCGACACCGGCGCGATCTTTGGCGTGGCCGGAGCCGGCGGCGAGCTTTTCCGCTTCGACTTTGACTTTGATAAACTCGGTTTCATTGCGGCCGTCAACATCGTAGCCATAAAACAGCTCGGTACAGATGCGCGCCGCTTCGCCGACTGCGCGAGCGACCTGAATATGACACAAGTCCGAGAAGAACGCCACGTTGCCTTCGAGACCTTCAGCAACGGCAGGATTCATGGCGCCATTTTCAGCCAGTTCAACGACATCCAGAATGTGTTGATACGACGCCGCCAACCAGGAAAAAGCATCAGCCATTGGGAAGGTAACGCCCTGACGGGCGCTGCCCCAGAGCTTGACGCCGTTGACATCTTTGTTCGCTTGCAAGTAATCGAGCGTGAATCGCCACATATCCATGCCGGCGGCCAGCGCTTTGGCGCCGGTGGCCGGATGTGTTTCGGCGATAGCGTTCAATTTATCGATCCATGTCTGGAAATAGGTTTTAAAAACAGGGGTGATTAAGGTGACAGTTAATTGTCGGCGTTGCACCGCTTCCGGACCTTCGTAGGTGGCTTCAAGCTGCGTGTCCATCCATTTTTGGCCGAGGAAACCGGGGCAGTCTTCGGTGATGCCATAGCCGCCCATCAAACTGACGGCATCGCGCATGACCGTGGCGCCCTGGCCGGTACACCACAATTTCACTGCCGGACAAAGAACGTTGGCCAATCCATCGACGGCGATGTATTTCACAATCACATCGCTATCCAGTTCGGCAAAACGAGGGGAATCGATTTGACCATTCGCCCTGAGTTGAATATACTCGATAGCCTCATCCTCTTTGGCTTTTAGCGCTTTAAATTCCGAACGACCGCCGCGAATACCTTGCTCGTTAAAAATGCGGAACTTTTCATTTTCCAGCGGTGCCAGTTCGTCGAAAACGCGCGCGCCTTCAAAACCAAAAGAGGCAGCCGCTTCGCCCATCGCCCAAATCGCGGCGGTACGATGCAGCGCATCATCTTTTTGCTGGATGCCAAGTTCGTAGCGCGGCGAACCGGGTTCCAGATCGCCGCCGCGAAAACGACCGCGCTGGTAGCGGATGATCGGTTCAATCGCCGACAACAATTTTGCCGCGGACATCAATCCAACGGTAACGCGCGTGCGTTTGAACACGGCGTCGATGACTTCGCTATGGTTAAAATTGGGAACGATCACACCATCCTGAATGGTATAGCCGCCGATGATGCGATGCGCCGGGACTTTTTGGCTGATGATCGGATCGCGCGTGGAAGAAAGTTGGTGAACAAGTTTGAGGGTCGGCGCGCCGCGATCGAACAAACCGGGATCATCTTCTTCAACAATAATCATACACGTGCCTTTGATGCGCTCGTCGTCGCTTTCGACAGCGGCACACACAAAATTGGCAAAATCCATATTGGTGATAAAACGGCCGCGCTTATCAACCTGCAGAATCGGCTCGTCACCGTCCTTCCACTCGGCCACGCGCAGCTTGCCGCCGAGCATGCCGGTTTCAACACCAACATACGGCAGCGGTTCGGTCAAACCAAAAGCGCCACGCAAAATCTTGCGATCTTCACCCGGCATTGGCGGAACAGCGCCGCCCATATAGTGCGCCTTTTGTTCTTCGGTGCCGCGTTCGTGGATCGGCTCCAGCGCCAGGTTGCCGGCCAAACTGCCGGTCGCCGCGCCGCCATCCACCCAGGACAGCTCAAACGCGGCAATCGCCAGCGCCAAATTTTTCGGTCCGGCGATATAACCGCCGTGCTCCGGCTCCATAAAGAGCGCTGTGACGCCGGAGTCGTCAAAAGCGTTCAGAAGCCTGGATTTTTCGTCTGTCCAATCATGCGAATTCCGAGCGCCGTTAGCGACAGCTTGAGCAACCGGACCGCGTGCCACGCCGCGCACGGATTGCACCAGCATTTGCAAATCAAATCGATCAGAGTACCGCCACATGATGGATCGAATATCATCACTCGGCAGGGTACGCAATGTTTCCATGGGTCAACCTCTTATCTAGAATCTCGTTTTATTGCGTGTTTGCAGGGCTAAAACCGTCCCTGAAGTCCATTCAAAATTTGGCTCCAAATATAACGGCTTGAACGACAAATAACAAGCGAAAAATGGGTGATCAAAAACAGGTTGTGACTTACTCCGTGATCGAATTTCACCAAACGAACCACTGAGCCGGGATTTATTCCTTGTGAAATTGATGGAAAAATACTAAATTTTGCACTTTCAATTTTGAAAGTTGTTCAATTCCAATTCGTTGGAAACTCAAATGGAAAATCTGTTATGTTAAAAGGATGTCAGCCATGAGCGAACAGAGAGTGAGCCCCTATAGCGACAAGGAACTCGAATACTTTAAAAAGCTGATCCTCGAAAAAAAGGATGAAGCTCAAAAAGAGATCGACCTGCTCAAGGGACAGATATCGCAAGATAACCGCGGTGAGCTCGACAACGATTCCGGATACTCATTTCACATTGCTGATTCTGCAGCAGTTGCCACCGGGCGCGAAAATATCTATATTATGATTGACCGCCAGCAAAAATTGATCGGTTATTTGGACCGGGCGCTGGCACGAGTGGAAAATAAAACATACGGCATTTGTCGCGTGACCGGTAAAAAGATTGACAAAGAACGCCTCGAAGCCATTCCGCATACGGAGCTTTCCATGGAAGGCAAAATGCAGGAACAGCGAGGCGGCAGACGATAGCGTTACTTTAGCCTCAAAGGGCTCGCACCTTTGAGGCTTTTCTTTTTATCCTCTCACCCGTTTTTTTAATCACTTTGAAAAATTTGAATATTTCGCTACTTTTCGTGCGGGACATCACTCCGTGGGGTCGGAACTCTCGTATCCTCTCCCCGTACTATGGTTTTGTTGAACAATAAATGAGGAGTGGCTTTATGGATAAACGAAAAAGCAAACAGTATCTCGGTTTTGCCATCATTGCCTTCGGCATTTTGGCCTTGCTGGTCAACACCAATATTATTCGGGACCTTGATGACCTGTTGGGCGGGGCACTTTTATTGCTCGGCGCTCTTTTCTTTTTTATGATTTATCAACGTGATAAAACAAAGTGGTGGCCATTGCTGCCGGGTTCGGTACTGGCTGTCCTTGGTGTTGGCGTCATCGTTGATCTCTTTGTACCGTTCGCCTCGGACGTCATGGGCGCCGCATTCTTTTATGCGCTCTTTGCCGTATTTGCCTTGCTGTTTTCGCGTAATTCCAAAGACTGGTGGGCCATTTTGCCAGCAGGAGCGACCTTTACTCTGGGCACCATTGTGCTCGTCGATTCGTTTGATTTGCTGAATTCGGACATCAACGGCGTCATCTTTTTGCTGGGCATGGGGTTGACTTTCCTCTATCTTTGGACGCTCCGCCAGGAGATCAAAAATCTCGACTGGGCGATCTGGCCGGCGTCAGCGCTGCTCGCTTTGTCGTTTTTTGTTCATGCGCGTCAAACGCATTGGATGGATGAAGATTTAATTTTTCCGATGCTTATCATTTGTGCCGGTGTGATTATAATTTTCTACGGATCACGGCGTAAAAAGTAGGAGCTTTTTCTGATCACGTCAAAAACACCCTTGCCATCATCCACTGATCCCATGCAAAAAAGCCGAGTTGTGGGCTTGTCAATGGGGCATTTTATCAATGATATGTACGTCGGTTTTTTAGCGCCGTTGTTGCCGCTGATCATGAGCAAAACCGGCATTTCATTGACGATGGCTGCCGGGCTCGCGTCCATTCTGTCCATTGCAACATCGCTCGCCCAGCCGGCATTCGGGCACCTGGCCGATAAAACGCGTCGCCCTTATTTTGCGGCTTTGGGTCCCATTATCACCGCCATTTTTTTCAGCGCTATTGGCTGGGCCAACAGTTATGCGGCATTGGTTGCCATCATCATTGCGGGAGGCATTGGCACCGCCGCATTCCACCCGCAGTCCGCGGCCCTCGTTGGAAAAAGCAGCGGGTGGCAAAGCGGTCTCGCCATGTCAATTTTTGTCACTGGCGGGAGTGCCGGGTATTATGTTGGGCCAATCCTCATTATGTCGATCGTCACCTGGATCGGCCTGGAGTTCAGTTTTATCTCCGTATTACCGGGCGTTCTCATCACACTCTTTTTGTTGATGACGCTGCCACAACTGAAACTGTCGCCGCGCCAGCACGCCAAACTCAACGGCGCGGTTGCTGTGCCGCACCAGGCACGCGCGATTATCGTCCTATTCTTCATTTCGATGTTGCGTTCTTTTCTCATCAGCGGCTTTAACACGTTCATCCCGATTTATCTGGAAGCACAGGATGTTGCGCCCATGCTTTACGCGGCCGCTCTAACCGTTTTCGGCATGCCGGGCGCCGTCGGTTCATTGCTCGCCGGCGGCTTGTCGGATCGCTACGGCCGCCGAACACTAATTTTCGCTTCGATCGCGTTGGCCTTGCCGTTTTTTGCATTATTTCTTTTATGTGATGGCATCCTGGCGATCGTTTGTCTTGGAGTTGCCGGCTTTGCCATTTTTTCATCGATCCCCGTGGTGATCATCATGGCGCAGGAGCTGTTCCCCGGACGCGTAAATACAGCATCATCCCTGGTCATGGGATTGTCCTGGGGCATTGCCGGTATTCTCGTCACTCCGCTCGGCGCGCTGGCGGAGCGCATCGGCATAAGTCATGCGCTATCCCTGCTCATCGGCTTGGGCGTCATCGCCTGTGTGCTGGTTTTCTTTTTACCGGAAACAAAAAGAGGCAATTTATGAGTGAACTGTTCAAACTTTTGCCGGCTGTTGACGTTTTACTGACTCATCCCCTTCTTGAATCGGTTTTACAAAAATATAAACGAGATGTAGTGCGCACGCGCTGTCGTTTGATTTTGGACGAGATGCGCCAAAAGCTCCGCGCCACCAACGACCATGAAGAGATGAACAAAGCAGAATTCACCGAGAGCATTGCCAAAGCCGTGGCAGCTCGACTCAATGACGATTTGGCGCCACACCTCCGGCCGGTCATCAATGCCACGGGCATTGTGCTGCATACAGGACTTGGGCGCGCGCCGTTGTCGGAGGCGGCCCGGGACAATGTTCAACAGGTCATTCAAGATTATAGCAATATTGAACTCGATATGGATTCCGGCAAACGCGGCGAACGGACGGATCACATTCGAACATTGTTGTGCGAACTGACCGGCGCTGAAGATGCGCTGCTCGTCAATAACAATGCGGCGGCCGTGTTTCTGTCGCTGAACACCCTGGCCTTTGGCAAGGAAGCGATCATCTCCCGCGGCCAACTGGTGGAAATTGGCGGCTCCTTCCGTATTCCGGATGTGATGGAAAAAAGCGGCGTTCTCATGCGCGAAATCGGCACCACCAATAAAACCAAACTGTCGGATTATAAAAATGCGATAAACGAAAACACCGGCGCGATTGTCGTCGCGCATACCTCAAACTATCGGGTCATGGGATTCACCGCGGAAGTCGAGCTGAAAGAGGTGGTTGACCTGGCGCACGCGCACCATATCCCGGTCATCCACGATCTTGGCGCCGGGGTCATTGTCGATTTTGAAGCGCTTGGATTACCATACGAACCGCTCGTACAGCACAGCATCCAGGCCGGCGTCGACGTTATCACTTTCAGCGGCGATAAGGTGCTTGGCGGGCCGCAATCGGGCCTCATTGTTGGTGCAAAAGAATGGCTGGGCAAAATCCACAAAAATCCGATCATGCGCGCGGTGCGGTGCGACAAATTAATTTATGCTGCCATGGAAGCAACGCTCAAGCTCTATTTTCAAAATGATCTCCTGGAAAAACACGCTGTCCTGCACATGATGACCGAACCCGCCGAACAGATCAAAAAACGGGCGCAACAAACGCTCGAAAAAATCGATGCCGACATCATAAAAAAATACAACATTCACATAGAACCCGGTCACGGGCAATTCGGCAGCGGCGCCTTGCCACTGGAAAAGCTGGACAGTTACGCGCTCGTCCTCGAGCCGGAAGGATCAGCCGACGACGTTGCCGCGCAATTGCGCAACAGCAGCATACCGATTATTGGCTATATCCAGGAAAACCGGGTGTGGCTTGATATGCGTACCGTACACACGTCCGCATCGGATCAGGTCGTGCGACAATTGAACGCGCTTTGAGTCCAGACGCCATTCAATCGACTCAAATTTGATCTCGATTTCTTTCCTGCCATGTGCATTGAATGAGAAATAATGCCTCTGAATTCAATGTTCTAGCAAACCTCAACCACAATAGATAGAACCACCACGAATGACCACTTGTTGAGGGAGTTTTGACAGGTGCGCTCGTTCAAATCCATGCGAGCGAATCCTCTCATAATTTTACCGTTAGCGCACCGAGAAGAGATCATTCAACCTTAAATGTGGGGTTTGAAAATGGCACAAAAAAACCAAGAAAGCACCTATGACGGATTTATCAGTTATAGCCGCGTCGACAGAGATTTTGCCGTCAAACTGGAAAAGGCACTGGAGAGTTATAAACCACCGACGGAACTCAAAAACGAATTACCAATGCGTCATCTCAATATTTTCCGGGATGAAGAAGACCTGGTCGGAACCGATTATTTTGAAGCGATCGACAAAACGCTGAGCGATTCTCCCAAGCTCATTCTGCTCTGTTCACCCGCCGCGCGAAAAAGCAAATTTGTCAACGACGAAATCGAACGGTTCATCAACAAATACGGCGCTGACGATATCATCCCCATCATTGTCAGCGGCCTGCCAAATAACGAAGCCAGGGAGGGTCAGGACGATCTCAAAGCATTTCCGGATATTTTAACCAAAGGGCATCGCCTGCCGTTGGCTATCGATTATTCAAAAACGAACTGGCCGCATGAAAATCTGAAAAAAGGCGTGTTAAAAGGCCGCTTTTTCACATTACTCGCCAACATTTATGGCGTTAGTCGAGACCGGT
>CAYSNA010000265.1:0-7618 GCA_964432185.1 uncultured Cytophagia bacterium | reverse complement strand
CCTGGTTTATTGTAGTCAAGTAAAAAGTTTAGATTCATTTGTTCTTTGTCAAATAATCAACACGATACTTTGTCAGATCCTGGTATTTCGAAAGTCTTTTTTCAGCTCTAATCTTGCTTAATCGCAACTAAAGTATCAGAACAGGGAGTCATAGAGCTCAGCGCGAAGGTCAGCAGTGCTGCCCTGATGACACAGATGATGATCTCCCTGTCCCGTACGTTGATTATCCGATTTTTATGCTGCTTTTTTGTAGACTTTGTTTTTTTCGTAATTAACATCAAACTCTGTGTTATCTCGAACCATAGCAAAGATAACTCTCAAAAGTTTTCTGGAGATTGCGACAAGTGCTTTATTTTTCAGCATCCCTCGCTTCAAGTATTCTTGATATTTGTCGTGATAAGCACCTTGCTTTTTGACAACATTTAGAGCGGCAAAATAGAGCATTTTTCTGAGTATCGAACGACCGCGTTTGGAAATACGACGTTGTCCTTTGCGTTTTCCGGAACTAATCTCATAAAGATTGAGACCGGCCAGTTTTTCAACCTCGGCAGCATGGGTAAATCCTTCAAAGGCAGCGGTTTCACCGAGAATGGCCGCCGTTGTGACAGGCCCAATACCTTTGATCGATAAGATCGGTCGACTGGACGGTACCAATTCAAGAGTATCTTGGATTTGAGCCTCCAGTTCGGAAATGAAATTTTGATTATTCGTTATTAATTGGATCAACTGACGAATTTCTAAAGCAATGCTAGAGGTACCTTGTGATATACCAACATGATGTCGTGCGGCATCCAGTAAATCAGCAGCCTTTTCTGTTGAGAATCGTCCTCTACTGATTTTGCGGAGGATTGTCGCCAACTCATCGATTGATAACTGAGCCAGTTGTTCCGGCAACGTATAATGTTCAAACAGGTAAAGCGCTGTTTTACTTAAAAGGCTTTTAATATGGCGATGGAACTCGGGAAAAATTTGGAAAACAAGTTCCTGCATTCTATTATGACAGCTGTTGTTCATTTCGATGGCGCGCTCTCTAGCTTGGACCAGAGTCCTCAAGTTCGCTGCCGCACCTTTTGGAATGATAACTGACAGTGTACAACCCAGCTGCATAATATCGGCAATAACACAAGGATCCTTCTGATCTGTTTTATTTGGAGAATTGTCGCGCAGTTCTTTCACTCGTTTCGTGTGAACCGGATTGACCATATAAGTGGTAATGTTATGTTTATCGAGAAAATGAGCCAAAGGAATACCATAGCTTCCTGTCGATTCAAAACCAACGACAACGCGCTTGGCATTGTATTTCATTTTGTGCCAGTGAATCTGGCCAAGAAACTTGTCAAATCCCGCACGAGTGTTCGAGAACTCGTAGGGACGAGAGTCATTCCCTTCTGTATCTCGAAAACGAACGCTGTTTTTATTTTTACTAATGTCGACAGGGACAATCATAGTTTGTGTGTTGTAAGTGAACCGAGATTTCTTTATCTTTGCCATGGCTATGCTCCTCTTAATTGAACCAATTCGCTAATTCTTTTTTGAGGTAGTATAGCCATTTTTTTTATTAGGCCAAAGCTTTCTAGAATATAGCAAGCTCGGCGCACTCTGTGGTTCATCTTTACAGGACAATATAAAGATCACATCCTTCGCATATCACTTTTTATCAAGTTATCCAAATTATGTACTGGACGTTCAATGTCGTATGGAATCGGTTTTCGGCTGAATTGTTGAAAATAGAGCAAGCAGGCATCTTTCCAAATTTGCGCATGACGGCACTGATCGCGAAGTTTGCGCTGCACATGGGAAAACCGTTCCGAATCAACATACGGTTCAACCTTGTCCCAGTCCTTTTGAAACTGCCGCACCTGGTGCACTCCCGTATCGTATCGATAACAGAGCTCATCCCACAAGGTCCGTCCGTTTTGCATCTTGTAATCCCAGGGAAGATGATGGAACCACAACAGAAGATTTTCAGGACACGTTTCCACATCATTAAACTGTGAACGCAGCGGCTCAAAATATTGACTCGTCGCATCACTGCCCGAGGGCGTTCGATCAAAGCCAATGCCGAGTGAATCAGCTTGATGATAATAGGGCGGCGTCCAATCCTTGCGCATGCCTTTGGGCGCCCACCACGGTCCCGGACCGTAGTGATGGTGAGCGGCAAATATATGGTGCAATCCTAAAGGCATCATATAATTGACAGCGGCTTCTCGACTGTTCAACATCATCTTTTTAACGGGCTCATAAAAATGAGCCATCCAGTTGTCTGAAAAATTTGAAGCGGATTGCTCCAGAGATTGTGAAAATGTGAGTTTAATCCATTCGTCGGCGATCTGGTCGCTGGTCAGGGTGTTGTCCCACGCCAAACGGCCAAAGGCGTACCAGTTTGACTGGGCGAATAAATGGCCGCACCAGTTGGTTTCCAGGCCGATATTGGCGACGCCGGCAATGGCGGTGTGTTTTTGCGGTGTGAGACTGCCGTCGGTGCAGCGCGCAACCGTGCTGCCCTCGCCCTCTTTGTAGGTGTCGCTGTGCAGAAATTCCTCCCACATGGGCGCGAGAAACACCAGGTGAGTGGAGTGGCCAAGATATTCCTGGGTGATTTGCAATTCCGGCAAAACCGCCGTTTTTTGCAGTGAAGCAAACAGCGGACTAAACGGCTCGCGCGGTTGAAAGTCGATGGGCCCGTTTTTCACCTGAATGATGACATTATCGCGAAACAAACCGTCGAGCGGCATAAATTCGTTGTACGCCTGTTTGGCGCGATCTTCATCCGACGGACTGTAGACAAACGCCCGCCACATCACAATGCCGCCGAACGGTGCAAGCGCATCGGCCAACATATTGGCGCCGTCGGCGTGCGTGCGGCCAAAATCCTGCGGGCCGGGTTGCCCCTCGCTGTTCGCCTTGACCAGAAATCCGCCAAAATCCGGGATCAACTGATAAATCTCTTTAACCTTATCCTTCCACCATTGGATCACCTGCGGATCTAATGGATCAGAAGTTTCCAATCCGCCGATGAGCGACGGAGATGAGAATTTTATCGACAGGTAAGTTTTCATGCCATACGGCCGCAGTACATCAGCAATAGCCTTGACTCTGGCGAGATAGTCCGGCGTCAGAATTAGCGGCGATGCATTGACATTATTGATCGCCGCGCCATTTATGCCTATGGAGGCGTTGGCGCGCGCATATTCCCGCCAGAGCGATTTGTCATTTTCGGTTACGGTTAAAGAATCGTCGCCTTGTCGCCAAAAGATGGAATTCCCGGCATAACCGCGTTCGATAGTGCCATCCGGATTATCCCAATGATTGAGCAATCGCTGTTCATACGACGGATTCAAAATTTCTTCATGCAGTGATTGCCCGGTTCGCTGGCGGCGTAACAGGTCGTAGACACCGTACAAAATTCCAAGATCGGTATTAGCCTGAATTTCTCCCGCACTCCGTTTAAATCCATCAGCGTGAATTTGTGGATTGGATTTTATCGCGAGAGTCACGGTCGCATTTGACGCACCTCGCCACGATGCCTGTAATTCCTCTGTTGCGATATCCAGGGTGGCGGATTGGTTTGTGCATACGACATTCACCGAACTTGAACTCTGACCACGCAACCAAAGCTCGCGACCGTCCTCAGCGCGCAGATTCAGGACGATAAAAAGTAATGTAAAAAGTATTGGATTTTTCATAATAAAAGTCACTTGTGCTGTTTTAGTTGATCATCGAATTTAAAGTGTGGCTGGAATAATTTACATATATTAAAGGCTAAATAAAAATAAACTGGTGTTTCAGCATTTCTCCGGCAGGAGATAGTGTTCATTCGCCGGATTGTCGATGTCAGCTAAAATATATCATCCAATCTAACAATGTCGCGAGTTGCTTTTTGAGAATCCAATGGTCGTTTCATGTACAATGTAGTTAGAACGCCTTCGGACTTTTACCTTTTGCTATTCATGTAAATGGACGGCTCAGACTGGTCGGTGATGGATTATAGTGCACGACTACCTTTAAGCAGTCGCAAGCACAGCCAAAACGGCACTCGACCGGATCACAGGACAGCAGCATTTGTCGTACACGTTGGCGTGTACGACAAATGTGCCATCGGACTATTGCATCAAGACCATTTTTTTCGTCACGCTGACCTGTTCAGTTTCGAGCTTGTAGAGGTAAAGTCCGCTGTTGACCGCTTGGCCAGATTCATCCGCGCCATTCCAGGTCGCCTTGAACGTACCCGCCTGATGCAGTCCATCCACCAGTGTGGCCACTTTTTGTCCGACCATATTGTAGATGGTGAGGCGCGCCATTGTGGCTTTCGGCAACGCGTACTCGATGGTTGTCGATGGATTAAACGGATTGGGGTAATTTTGCGCCAGGTGGAAATCCTGAGGTTGTGAGCCAATGGATTGTTCGACAGCGGAGACCGGAAAATTCTGATAGAGATAAAGGACTTCTTCGGCGCTCAACGCCTTGTTGTACATCCGCACGTCGTGAATTTCGCCCAGCAACACGGGATCGGAGGTATAACCGCCTCTGCCGATATAGGCGTAATTTTGACTGATATTCCACAACGCATTTTGATTCAAAAGCTCGGCGGATCCCATCCAATCGCCGTCAACATAAAAATCGAGTTGCGCATCATCAATGGTGACGACCATGTGATGAAGAATGCCGTCATTTGTCTCGGGTCCGTTCACGCCATTTTCAGCTTCCCATGGATTGGTTTCCGCCCCGCACGAAATGGCCGCTCGGCTCACATCATCTCCGCGACAAGGCGAAATAAAGAAACCATTGGATCCCCAATCACTGACTGTGTTGCCAAAATAGACCACCATGTGAAATCCGTTATTGGCGCCTTCATCCGGTGTAAACCACGTCGCCACTGAAATCATATTATAATCCTGCACGAGAATGAGATCACCCGGCAATTCAACCCACTGATCCAACGAATCAACTTGCAGTGCGCCATCGGTTATGAGAGCCTCGCCGACAACGATGCCATGGGCTTGACCAACCAGATCGTTAGCCGTCCCGTCATCGAAAGCCCACCAATGGGTTAAATTGTCGGTTCCCGGATCAACCTGAGCCATCACAGCGAAAGTCAGCATGACTGCAAAAAGTAGTGCTGTTTGTAACGTTCTCATTCTGCTTCTCCTTTTCTAATCAATTTTTAAGTATCACGAAAGAAGTGTCGATGCTCAACACTCTTCCCTTGACCTGGAATCAATGCCATTTTGCTTAAAAGGGTATTCACCTCCTTTCTTCCTTTTTGCCAATCGAAAATACTCGGCACCTCTGGCGATAAAGCCGATTCATACTAATTTTCATATCTGCCACGCATTTCTCGGCTCGAAGAAAATGCGAATCTCTATTTGTCGATGTTCAACAGAAACGTCCGGCTTTGTCAAACTTTAACAAGCTTTGAATGTGTTGCGACACCTTTCCGACAGCATCCGCATATCTGATAATCTATTTCATGTGCGATCCATGCCGCCCAATTTATCTGTGCTGTATCATGTATTCGTGTTACTCAAAAATGTACAAGTACAAATACAAGTTGATCGTGTACCAGAGTATTTCGCAGGACCAGAAAGTAACTAAAAGAAGAGAATAGGGAAGCGCCGTCGCATTGACAGGTGAAATTCAAATCACGGGCACGTTTGAACGGTCCATGGAAAAAGATCTCATCATTTCAAGGTATGCATTAGTATAACGTCTTGCCTGTGCACAAATATTGCTGAAAATTAGAATCATGCTGAGGAGCTCACTTTTTGCATCAAAACTTACCTGGAGACAAGACATTTATCAATCATGTTCACCTTGATATCAACTTGCAAGTTTCCTCAACATGCAGATATGTAAAATGATAGCAGTTTTACAAGTAGGAAAAAAGCCACTTTCAACTTTTTTTTAACCAGATTGCGCAGAGCGTTGAACTCGGTAAAAACATAAAAATATGCTGAAATTTCTACGTGGTTATTCGATACTGAATAGATACGAATCAATTCGCAACTGCTGTTTTAAATGAAATTCTTAGCGCGATTGATGCAGTTTTCGGAATTCTCTCAAGCCCATACCTTTTTCTTTTTTGAAATATCGGGAAATATGTTCGATATCGGTGAAATTAAACAGAGATGAAATTTGGGAGATGGGAAGGTTCGTGTCAATCAACAAGTTGGCAATCATTTCAACCCGGACTTGCCGAATTTCATCGTAGATAGATCGTCGAATGGTCTCTCTGAAGCGCTGTTCCAGAGCCCGCCGACTAATTCGCGTCGCTTTGACAACATCACTGACAAATATTTTATCGCGTGCATTGTCCTTGATAAATCGAATGGCCGCCGCGACTTCTGAATCGTCAATCGCAAGGATATCAGTTGATTGTCGCTGCACGATATGTGTGGGAGAGACCAGAATTTCACGTCCACCGATCAAGTGGTAATTCATCATGTGGTCCAATAATTTTGCGGCTTCATAACCGGCGGCTTCGACATTCAGCGCAATGCTGCTCAACGGCGGATCACCCGTTTCACAAATCATTGGATCATTATCGACACCAATCACCGCGACATCCTCGGGGACCTTGTAGCCAAGCCGCCTGCACACTTGAAGAATATGTTCTGCACGATCGTCATTACTCGCTAACAATCCAACCGGTTTTGCAACGGAATTCAGCCAATCGCAAACATGAGATTGTTCGCTCTCCCAATCATTGAGTTTCACGTTTTTGGGAGAAGAATATACATGCGTCTCAAAACCGGCATCCGTATTGTACTGACAAAAATAGTGTTTTCGATAATTTGACCATTCGAGATTATCGAATCCGCAAAACGCAAAATTTCGAAAGCCGCGTTCGATAAAATGCTCACTCGCCATTTTCGCAATGGCTTGAGAATCCGTTTTGACAACCGGCAAATTCGCTGGGATGGACGAATCGTGTTGAACAAAAATCGTGGGGATTTGCAGTTCAATCAATTCATTTTTGATCAGCGAATCGCGCATGATAATGCCGTCCGGCTTCCAACTGGTCAGGCGTGGAATGGACGACTTGAGACCTCCCTGTTCTTTA
Organism: uncultured Cytophagia bacterium; assembly: GCA_964432185.1. Lineage (GTDB taxonomy): Bacteria > Zhuqueibacterota > Zhuqueibacteria > Residuimicrobiales > Krinioviventaceae > Kriniovivens. The sequence continues at coordinate 555 of CAYSNA010000265.1, read as the reverse complement.
TAAAAAATCCAGGGACCATAAAGTCTCGAATAGCGGGTAATTCCCATGATCAATTGTCTGCCGAATTCGCGCGAGGTTTCGATCAGCAGAACGATTCTTTTTATGTCATTCGTATTTTTATTCACAGAATTTAAGAGTGCAACTGCAGTTCATTCAAGTGCTCCATTAAAAAAACGTTCACGGGGTAGACAAAGTTCTGAAAAACGATTGTATTGCCGATAATATTCGGATTTTTTGAGGAGAACGATTAAGCCTAAATGCCGAACAGATTGACTGGGAATTTTCACGAGGTCCGAATGGGGATTGCTGTTCTGCAAGTTCAAGTCTGGCCGGCAGAGAAGCAACATCGCAATTCAAATTTCAATCGAAACAACATGTCATCGCCAGATGGTATGAAGTGGTGGGCCAAAATTAAAAGAATTCCCGTTTTCGACAGCAATAACCTCGACGAGGGATTGACCAGGAACTTTGATATAAATTTTCGGATATAAAAATTCTATGATCAATCGTTTCTCGTAGGATTCTTTTTGTCGGTCAGAGTCGGGAAGAATAAAC